>CAZXNX010000077.1:0-4896 GCA_964642225.1 uncultured Solirubrobacteraceae bacterium
CGTCTAGCACGCCGTCCACCGCGTCGCCGCGGCCCAGCCGCTCCAGGCCGGCGCGGGCCAGCACGATGGCGTCGTAGCTGCCGTCGGCCAGGCGGCGCAGGCGGGTGTCGACGTTGCCGCGCAGCTCGGTCACCACGAGATCCTCCCGCAGGGCGTGAACCTGGGCGGCCCGCCGCACGCTGCTCGTGCCGATGACGGCGCCCGGCGCCAGCGCGTCGAGCGACGGTGCGCCGCACAGGGCGTCGTGCGGGTCGGCGCGCGGCGGCACCCCGACGATGACCGTCCCGTCGGCGAGGTGCCCCGGGACGTCCTTGGCCGAGTGCACGGCCAGGTCGATCTCCCCGTCGAGCAGGGCGCGGTCCAGCTCACGCACCCACTTCTCCTTGTCGCGCGCCCCGCGGTCGCCGTCGCCGGTCGTCACGACCTCCACGATCTCGACGTCCGCGGGCAGCCGCTCGGCGACCCAGCGGGCCTGGGCCAGGGCCAGGGCGCTGCCGCGCGTGCCCAGGCGCATCAGTGGGCGCGGCGCAGGGGGTGCACGTTGTCGGTCGCCGCATGGTCCGGGCCGACGGCCGGATCGTGCTCCTCCTCGAGCCCGAACAGCTCGCGCAGGATCGCCAGGCGGCGGTGCGACTCGCCGTCGGCGAGGGACTTCATGCGGATGGTCGGCTCGTGCAGCAGGCGGCTGGCCACGGACTGGGCGAGCGCCTCGATGCGGGCCAGGTCGCGCGGGGAGGCGGACTCCCAGCGCCCGGAGTTCTCCTCGATCACCTGCTCCACCACGGCCCCGGCGCGACGGCGCAGCGCGGTGATGGTGGGGACGACCTCCAGGGTGCCCAGCCAGCGGGCGAAGTGCTGGATCTCCTCCTCGACGATGGCCTCCGCGGCGGCGCTCTCACCCTGGCGCACCTGCAGGTTGCGCGCCACCACGGCCTGCAGGCCGTCGATGTCGAAGAGGGTGACGCCCTCGAGGTCCCCGCAGGCGGGGTCGATGTCGCGCGGGACGGCGAGGTCGAGCATGAAGAGCGGGCGGCCCTCGCGCTCGCGCATGACGAGGGCCAGCTCCTCGGAGCCGACGATCGGGTGCGGCGAGGAGGTGGAGGACACGACGATGTCGGCGGCGGCGAGCTGCTCGGGCAGGCGGTCCAGCGACACGACCGAGCCGCCGAACTGCTCGGCCATCGACAGGGCGCGGTCGGCGTGGCGGTTGGCGACGAACATCGTGCTGACGCCCTGGGCCGACAGGGCGCGCGCGGTGAGCTCGCTCGTCTCGCCCGCCCCGATGATCACGACGTGCTTGTCGGCCAGCTCGCCGAGCATGTCGGCCGCGAGGTCGACGGCGACGGACGACACCGACACACGGGAGGAGCCGATCGCCGTCTCGGTGCGCACGCGCTTGCCGGTCTGCAGCGCGGCGGTGAAGAGGCGGTTGGACATCGGCCCGGTGGTGCCGGACTTCAGCGCGGCCTCGTAGGCGCGCTTGACCTGGCCCTGCACCTCGTTCTCGCCGACGATCATCGACTCCAGGCCGCCGGTGACGCGGAAGAGCTGGCGGGCCGCGTCGCAGTTGCGCGGCGAGTACATGACGTCGGCCAGCTCGGTGGGGCGGATCCCGGCGCGCTGGGCGAAGCCGCCGAGGATGACCGTCTCGGCCGCGACGGGGTCGCCGACCACGCAGTACAGCTCGGTGCGGTTGCAGGTGGAGATGACGACCGACTCGCGCACCTCCGGCGTGGCCACCAGGTCCTCCAGCAGCGCCACCGCCTCCGTCTCCGTCAGGGCCAGCCGCTCGCGCAGCGCGACCGGGGCGGTCTTGTGCGAGATCCCGAGTGCGAGCAGCTCGCTCACGGCGCGCCGGGCCCTTCGGCCGGGACGGCGGCGGACGCGGGCTCCTGCGGTGCGGCGGCGGGGTCGTCCTTGCGGTCGGCCAGCGCGGCGAGCTCGGCGGTGTCGCGCTCCAGCTTCGACAGCTTGGTGGCCATGATCGACAGGTAGATCAGCAGCAGCACGAGGAACACGAGGTACGCCGCGGCGACGTATTCGCTGTTGTCGGGCAGGGCGACGGCGAGCAGGTTCACGGAGGTCACGCGGGGGTGGTGGGCGAGGGCAGGGCGGGCGCGGCGCTGCGGCGGGCCGGCTCGTCCTCGCCGCCGAGGTGGCGGCGGAGGCGACGCAGGTTGGCCTTGGCGTTCTTGCTGGCCATCTCGTACTTGGAGAGCGTCACGTAGAGCAGCGTCATCGCGACGATCATCAGGTAGAAGGGCAGCTGCATCTTCGGCGGCAGGCCGCCGTCGGAGGTGGCCAGCACCCGCGGGTGCGACAGCGACTGGGCCATGCGCACGGCCATGAAGTTCAGCGGGACGAAGGCGCCGGCGGTGATGGCGAAGACGGCGGCGTACCGGGCCTGCTTGTCACGGTCCTCGATCGAGAAGCGCAGCGGCTGGTACGTGCAGTACAGGAGGAAGACGATGAGGAAGGAGACGAGCGTCGGCTCGTCCCACACCCACCAGTGGCCCCATGCCGTCTTGGCCCAGATCGAGCCGGTGATGAGGGCCCCGAGCGCGAGGATCAGCGCCTGGTGGATCCACGTGTAGGAGCGCAGGTCCCACTTGCTGTCGTTGGTGCGCAGGAACTGGATGCCCGCGATGCCGCCGGCGATGAAGCCGCCCATCGCCACGATCGCCATCGGGACGTGGATGTAGAAGATCTTCTGGCGGAAGCCCTGGTCGGCGTCGATCGGCGCGTAGAACAGCGCGAGGGCGACCCCACCGGCGAGCGTGATCGCAGTGAGGACAGACAGGAGGCGCAGGCCTTTGCCGTAGGTGACCATGATGCTTCTCGGCCCGTCAGTCCTCGACGAGGAAGTCGAATACGCCGTAGGCGAGCAGACCGAACACCAGATCATAGAGCGCCAGCACCGCCAGCCATTTGCCGGGGAGCGCCGTTGCGTGGAGCGCCATGAGCGGCGCGGTGGCCCGGGCGGCGCCGATGATGACCGGGACGAGCAGCGGGAGGGCGAGCATCGGCACGATCAGGTCGCGCGCCCGCGTCTGCACGGCGAGCGCCCCGACGAGCGTGCCCACCACCGCGATGCCGATGTCGGCGAGGGCCAGCACGGCGATCAGGTTGAGGATCTCCCCGCCGGTCATCCCCGGGCCCAGGAGCAGCACGAAGAAGGCGGGGATGGCCACCACCTGCACGAGGACGAGGTAGGAGAACATCGAGATCGCCTTGGCCACGAACAGCGAGGTGCGGTCCACCGGGGCGAGCAGGAAGGCATCGAAGCCGCCCTCCTCCCGGTCGCTGACGAACAGGCGCGCGGCGCCGAGCATCGCGGCGAAGAGGATCGTCACCCACAGGACACCGGAGGCCAGGTCGCCCTCCAGCTGGTTGCGGCGCAGGCCGAAGTGGAAGACGACGTAGGTGATGAGGGAGAAGAGCGCCATCGCCGGGATCACCTGCGGGGTGCGCAGCTCCAGCGACGCCTCCTTGCGCAGCAGCGCGCCGACCGCCCGCCTCATCGGTACAGCTCCCCGACCATCTCGGGCGTCACGTCGGCGGCGGGCGCCAGCAGCGCGGTGTGGCCCGCCTGCAGGCCGAGCGCCAGGTCGGCGCCGACCAGCCCGCCGACCGGGTCGTGGCTGGTGACCACGCGGGTGCGGCCCGACTGCGGGCCGATGAGCGGGTCGACGATGTCGGCGGCGGCCGGGTCGAGGTTGGCGCGCGGCTCGTCCAGCAGCAGCAGCGGCGGGTCGTGCAGGACGGCGCGGCAGACGGCGGCGCGCTGCACGAGGCCGCGGCTGAGGGTGTGGACCTGGTCGCCGGCGCGGGCGGTCAGCCCGACGGCCTCCAGCAGCTCGTCGATCCGCTCCAGCGGGACGTCGTGCAGGCGGGCGTGGAAGCGCAGGTTCTCGCGGACCGTCAGGTCGCGGTAGAGCAGGGGGTCGTGGCCGAGCAGGCCGACCTGTCCGCGCACCTTCCACCCCTCCTTCTTGAGGTCGCACCCCAGCACCGAGGCGGTGCCCTCGTGCGGGCGCAGCAGCGTGGCGAGGACCCGCAACAGCGTGGACTTGCCCGCGCCGTTGGGGCCGAACACGACGAGCGTGCGGCCGGTGTCGAGGGTGAACGTGGTGCGGTTGAGCGCGATGCGCTCCCCGTACCGCCGTGTCACGTCCCGCAGGTCAAGCGCCGGCTGCGCGTCCACCGGTGCGGCTCAGGGTCTGGTCGGCGTGGGCCAACGTGGGGGCGACGATCGGGAAGAGCTGGGTCAGCGCCGGTGGGTTGCCGGGGAAGTTGACGATCAGCGTGCGCCCGGCGATGCCGGAGACGCCGCGCGACAGGACGCCCATCGGGGTGTGGGCCAGCGAGGCGGCGCGCATCGCCTCGGCGTAGCCGGGGGCGTCGCGGTCCAGTACGTCGCGCGTGGCCTCGGGGGTCACGTCGTCGCCGGTGAGGCCGGTGCCGCCGGTGGTGAAGACGAAGCGCACGTCGTCGTCGACGTAGGCGCGCAGGCGGGCGGCGATCGCCTCGCGGTCGTCGGGCACGACGTCGCGGGCCACCACCTCGGCGCCCGCGTCGGCGGCGAGCTGGGCGAGCACCGGGCCGCCGCGGTCGTCGCTGCCGCCCGCGGCGACGGACGTGGAGACGGTGAGGATGGCGGTGCGCACGGGGCTACACGGTAGTCCGCGGGCGGGGAATCAGCGGTCCGAGCGCCAGTGCCCGCTGCGGCCGCCGGACTTCTCCAGCAGCACGACCGAGGCGATCTCGACGCCCCGCTCGATCCCCTTGACCATGTCGTAGACGGTCAGGGCGGCGACCGTGGCGGCGGTCATCGCCTCCATCTCCACCCCGGTGCGGGCGGTCACGCGGGCGGTGGCGGTGAGGGTCAGGGTGCCC
>CAZXNX010000077.1:4996-9320 GCA_964642225.1 uncultured Solirubrobacteraceae bacterium
GCCAGCGGGCCGGTGCGCACGATCGCCGGGAGGATGAAGTTGCACAGCGGCGGCACGTCGACGATGTTCACGAGCATCGCGCGGCGCTCGGCGTCCTCGTAGATGCGGATGTTCGTCTCGGTGGAGTCGGTGCAGGCGATCACGATGAACACCGCCTCGAGGTCCTGGGGCCCGGCGTACTCGCGCGGCTCCCAGGTGATCGACCCCTCCTGCGCGAGCGCCTCGAGCTCCGGCCCGGCATCGGGGGAGATGACGGTGACGTCCCCGCCGCAGGCGAGCAGCCCCTCGGTCTTCTCCAGCCCCATCGCCCCGCCGCCGATGACCACGCAGCGGCGGCCCTTCAGCTTCAGGCACGCGATGTAGAAGGGCGTGTCGAGCATGTCCCGCACACAGGTCTGATCACAGATCCCCTTGTGGTACTGGCAGACGCACTCTTTTCCGGCGTAGGCGGCAGCAGGCATGACGTTCAGGGTACGCAATCCGATCTCCCGTGCGATCACGCCCGTACAGTTGCCACATGGCCACGCCCGCGCGCCCCCGACCCCTCACGTTCCGCCCCGCCGCGCCGGGCGAGGGCTACTTCGAGGACGACAGCCTCATCCGCGTCGTCAACCGCGAGCTGATCGTCGCCTTCTCCGGCGCCCGCGCGCTCCTGCTGCAGGCCGCCCACCCGGTGATGTTCGAGGGGTTCTACAGCCGCACGTCCGGCCTGGAGGACCCGCACGCCCGGCTGGCGCGCACCGCCACGGTGATGGACACGATCTACTTCGGCCGGCGCGTCGATGCCGACGCCCAGACCGCGCGGGTGCGGGCCATCCATTCCCGGATCCGTGGCGCGCTGCCCGAGAAGGCCGGCCGCTTCCCCGCCGGCACGCCCTACGCCGCCGACGACCCCCAGTTCCTGCTGTGGACGCTGGCGCCGCTGTTCGAGTCCGCCGAGCGCATCTACCGCCTCTACGTCGGCGGGCTGGACCGCGACGAACGCGACGCGCTGTGGCAGGACTACCGCGTGGTCGGCTCGCTCTTCGGCCTGGCCGACGACGAGATGCCCGCCACCATCGAGGACTTCGACGCCTACTACCGCTCCATGCTCACCGGCGGCGACCTGTGGGTCACGGCGACGGCCCGCGAGCTCGGCAAGCAGGTCGTCTTCCACCCGCCGGTGCCGCTGCACATGCGCTGGCTGGTGGAGACGATGAACTTCGTCGTCGTCGGCTCGCTGCCGGCGTGGCTGCGCCGCGGCTACGACCTCTCCTGGGACCCGGTGCGCGAGGTGCTGCGCCGCGGCGGGGCCGAGTACACCAAGCGCGTCCTGCTGCCGCTGCTGCCCGGCGCGGTGCGCAACACCCCCGTCATGGGCGGGCGCCTGATCCCCGGGCCCCCGCGGCCGGCCGCCGACGCCGCGTAGGCGGCCTGCTTCACTACCTCCCGTGGATCCCGGCGTCGCCATCGGCCTGTTGCTCGCGCTGGCCACGGCCTTCGTGTCGATCGTCGGCTTCCTGCTCAAGCAGCGCGGCGCCGTCGCCTCGCCCGACGTGTCGCTCCGCCGGCCGGTGCGCAGCACGTGGGCCCTGTTCTCCAACAAGTGGTGGACGATCGGCATCCTCGTGGCGATGGGCTCGTGGGTCTTCCACGTCGCCGCCCTGGCCCTGGCGCCCATCTCGCTCGTGCAGTCGGTCATCGCCGGTGGCCTGGTGATGCTGACGATCGTCGCCGACCGGGTCTTCGGCCATTCCGTCAGCCGCCGCGAATGGATCGGGGTGGCCCTCGTGGCCCTCGGCCTGGCCATCCTGGCCGCCACCTCCGGGGAGGTCGCCGACTCGGCGCGCAGCACCTACGGCGACGGCGCGCTGGCCCGCTACGTGATCCTGCTGACCGTGGGCGGCCTGCTCCTGTGCGCGCCGTTCACCCGGGCGCCGAAGGCCGCCGGCATGCTGCTGGCCGTCTCGGCGGGCCTGCTCTGGGCCGCCTCCGACGTCACCATCAAGGCACTGTCCGGGAAGCTGGGCGACCAGGGGATCGGCGTGCTGCTGGACCCGATGGCGCTCGTCATCCTCGTGCTCTCCCTCGTCGGCCTCGTCGTGTCGGCCCGCTCCCTGCAGCTCGGCGACGTGGTGCCGGTGATCGCCGCCACCAGCGCCACCGCCAACATCGGCACGATCCTCGCCGGCCCGCTCGTGTTCATGGAGCCGATGCCGTCGGCGCCGGCCGAGGTGGTGCTGCGCGTGGCGGCCTTCGTCCTGGTCATCGTCGCCGCGGTGCTCACGCCCGGGCCGCTGATGCCCGCCGAGATCGACGGGGAGCCCGCGCCCTCAGTGCCGTGAGGGCGGTGCGCCCTGCAGGAACGTCAGGTGGCGGATCTCCTCGGGGAGGAACTCCACCCGCTCGGACCCCGGCTGGGAGGCGTGCACGTAGCCCTCGCCGGCGCCGGCCTCGCGGTCGATGTCCGTGGTGGCGTTGCGCAGTTGCGGCGGGACCGGGTAGCCGGGGTCGGTGGCGACCAGCTCCTTGGCCCGCTGCCAGCCCTGGTAGGAGGCCCAGGACTTCGGGCAGGTGGCCAGGTAGCAGGCCACGGCGGCGAGGTTGATCCAGCATTCCGGCGGGCCGATGCTCTTCACCGCGTCGTGCCCGGCGACCGCCACGGCCAGCGCGCCGGGGGCGGCCAGGCCGATCTCCTCCGACGCGGAGACGACGAGCCGCCGGGCCACGAAGGCGGGGTCCTCGCCGCCGGCCTCCAGGCGCGCGAGCCAGTAGAGCGTGGCGTCGGCGTCCGAGCCGCGGATGCTCTTGATGAGCGCCGAGGCGAGGTCGTAGTGCATCTCGCCGGCCTTGTCGTGGGCCAGCCGCCGCGAGCCCGAGGCCTGCTGGGCCAGCTCCAGGGTGATGCAGCCGCCGTCGGGCAGCAGCGCCGCCGCGGCCTCCACGCCGTTGAGCAGCATGCGGGCGTCGCCGCCGGCGTGCAGGAGCAGGTGCTCGAGCGCCTCGTCCGACAGCTCCAGCGGCGCGGCGCCCGGGTTGAGCTCGGTGATCACGCCGCGCTCGGGGTCGGTCAGCGCGCGCTCGGCGATCTCGCGCAGCGCGTCCTCGCGCAGGTCGTCCAGCGTGTAGAGCTTCAGGCGCGACATGAGCGCGCGGTTGATCTCGCGGCCCGGGTGCTCGGTGGTCGCGCCGACGAGCACGATCACGCCCGACTCGACGTAGGGGAGCAGCGCGTCCTGCTGGGCCTTGTTCCAGCGCGCGACCTCGTCGACGAAGAGGAGGGTGCGCCGGCCCATCTGCTGGCGCTGCTCGGCCCGCTCGATCACCGCGCGCAGGTCCTTGATGCCGTCGGTGACCGCGTTGAGCTGCTCGAAGGAGGCGTCGCTGCTGGCGGCGATGGCGCGGGCGATCGTCGTCTTGCCGACCCCGGGCGGTCCCCACAGGATCAGCGAGTGGGGCTGACCGGACTCGATCGCGGCGCGCAGCGGGGCGCCGGGGGCGGTGAGGCGTTCCTGCCCGACGATCTCGGCGAGGGTGCGCGGGCGCATGCGGTCGGCCAGCGGGCCGATCGGCGCCGTGCGGCTGGCCGGCGAGGGAAGGTCCGGGCCGAGGAGGCTGGGCTGGTCGGGATCCACGCCGGACACTGTAAGGATCGCGCCCGACCGGTCTAGATGGGGCCGCCGGCCACGGCCACCACCAGGCCGATCCCCGCCGCCGCGAGCAGCACGACCGCCGTCCCCAGCCGCGCCGCGAACAGCGTCACGGCCGCGGCCACCGCGACGGCCGCCTGCCACGGCCCGTGGATGCCGCCGGACAGCGGGATGAGGGTGCCGAGGATGGCGCCGACCGCGGCCGGGCCGGCGCCGTCGAGGAAGGCCCGGGCCGACAGGTTGGCCCGCAGCCGCTCGAAGCGCCCGCCGCCGAGGACGGCGAAGACAAGGACGAAGGACGGGGCGAAGGCCACCACCGACGCCAGGATCGCGCCGCCCAGGCCCGCCGCCGCGTAGCCGACCGCGGCCACCGTCTGGACCACCGGCCCCGGCGTGAGCTGGCCCAGCGCGACGGCGTTGAGGAACTGCCCGTCGGTCATCCAGTGGTGCACGTCCACCGCGTCGGTCTGCATGATCGGGACGATCACGTAGCCGCCGCCGTAGGAGAGGGCGCCGACCTTGAAGGCCGTCCACGCCAGCGCCGGCAGCGCGGCCGCGCCGGTGACGGCGAGCACCGCCAGGCCGGGCGCGGCGACCATCGAGAGCTGGCCGCGCGGCCCGATGCCGCGACGGATGAGCAGCTCGACCGCGCCGCAGGCCAGCAGCGCGAGCACTACGCCGGCCCCGGCCAGGGC
>CAZXNX010000078.1:0-9311 GCA_964642225.1 uncultured Solirubrobacteraceae bacterium
CAGTTGGATGTCGACTATCCCGACCGGCCGCTCAACCGGCTCACGACGTTCTTCCGGATGTTCACGATCATCCCGATCGCGATCGTCCTGGCCATGGTGTCGGGGTCCACCCAGAGTTACTCGGGCGCCACGACCACGCTCGCGATCGGGGCGGGCGGCCTCCTGTTCGGAGGACCGCTGCTCATGATCCTCTTCCGCGAGAAATACCCGCGCTGGTGGTTCGACTGGAACCTCGAGCTCCTGCGGTTCTCCTCCCGCGTGACGCTCTACGGCGTGCTCCTGGACGATCGGTACCCGTCCACCGACGAGCAGCAGTCGCTGCATCTCGACATCGCCTACCCGGACGTGCCCGCCGAGCTGAACCGATGGCTGCCGCTGGTCAAGTGGTTCCTGGCGATCCCGCACTACATCGTGCTCGCGTTCCTCGGCCTGGCGGCGTTCGTCTGCGTGGTGATCGCGTGGTTCGCGATCCTGTTCACCGGGCGCTACCCGCGCGGCCTGTTCGACTTCGTGGTCGGCGTGGGGCGCTGGGGAACGCGGGTCACGGCCTACGCGTTCCTGCTCACCACCGACCGCTACCCGCCGTTCTCCCTGCAGCCCTGACACCCCGACCGGAAGCCGACGATGACCTTCATCTGGTTCGTGATCTGGTTCATCTCCAACAACATCGGGGGAGATGAGCCGCTCATCTTCGATCCGGTGAACGCCTGGGCCGGGACGCTCCTCCTCGCCATCGCGCTGGACCTCGGCGCCGCCCATTCGCGCGGGGGGCGCTCGCGGTGATCGCCGGACGGCCGCCGATCAGGGCCGGGGGAATCCGGGGGAACCACGGATGCCAGGCGTCCGGACGCATGTGATGGTCCACGTCATGGGTCACCGTTCCACGCTCCGCACCTTCGGCTGTGCCGCCGCCATGGCCGGCCTCCTGCTCGCCTTCCCGGCCGGCGGCTTGGCGTCGTCAGCGTCCTGCCACACCCGCGGCAAGACGATCGCGAAATCCAAGACGTCGCGCGTCTACCGGTACGGCACCCACAAGGTTCCCTGGGTGGACGGCAGCGGGCTGCGCAAACAGCCCGCCTACTACGGTTGCCGCTTCGCCACCGGCAAGGCCCGCCGGCTGGTGCTGGAGGGCGCCGGCCCCGACGACCTGACCCTTCGCGGGGACTACGTCGCCTTCACCAGCCTCGGGGTCGACGGAGGCTTCTTCTGGATCCTCCTCGCGGATGTGAATCTGGGCACCGGCAAGCGCATGCAGACGAAGATCCTCGGGGACGAGGACACGGGGCTCGTGCGCCTGGTCCTCACCACCCACGGCTCGATCGCCTGGAGCGCGCAGGTGAAGGAGGCGGACCCGCCGCGCGGCGAGATACACCGGGCGGCCTTCAAGCAGGCCGCGATGACGCTCGACTCCGGGCCCACGGTCGACTCCGCCTCGATGACGCTGAAGGGCTCCACCATCCAATGGACCCGGGGCGGGGTGCTGCAGACCGCACCGCTCGTGCCGTAGTCACGACCCCCGGCCCGCCCAGACGCCCGCGCACTGGGCGTTCAGCCCGCACGCCGTGAGGCGGGGGCGCTGGCGGCGCAGCTCGGCGGTGAACGCCGGGGACATGGCCCCGACGCCGGAGAAGTCCAGGACGCGCACGTCGGCCGGCAGGAGCTCGGCCATCCGGCGGGCCAGGGCGCGTCCGGTCAGCACCATCCCGGGGACGCCACGTGCCGCGTCGGGGAGCGCGACGGTGAGGATGACCCGCTCGAACTCCGGGACCAGGCCCGTGACCAGGACCGTCGCGGCGCGGCCGGCCCGCGCGGTGCCGGGACGGCGTTCCCCGGCGGCGTGGCGTACGGCGGCGGTGCATCCTCTGGCGCGGCGCACGAGAGCGTCCTCTCCTGGTCGTTTCCCCACGCCCACCATCGCGCCACGCCGACCGCGTGGCATCGGTACTTCCCCGCGCCGTGATCCAGGAACCCCGCAGCCGGCCGGCGGGATCAGACCCGCTCGAACGGCGGCAGCTCGTACGTGCCGTCGAAGACCGCGTCGCGCGGCTCGTAGAGGCGCAGGATCGGCCGGAAGGGCCCGGCCGGGGTGGGCAGCCAGTTGGCGCGGCCCCGCGGGTCGGCCGGCTCGTCGTGCTGCAGGACGATGGTGAGCGATCCGTCCTCGTCGTGCACCAGCCCCGGGGTGCGGTCGCCGATCGAGTAGCGCTCGGCCGGGTTGGCGACGAGGAAGAACTCGGGCAGGTCGTACATGGTGACCGACCAGAACGCGTCCACCGGCGGCGGGGTCGTGAACCGCAGCCGATAGCTCCGGGTGCCGTCGAGCGCGTCGCCGGCCCCGTCGACGTAGGACATCGCGTACGCGGCCTCGTACCCGTGGTTGCCCCACAGGCCGGCCCGGGCGGCGGCGGCGCGGCGCACGTAGCGCTCCGGCGTGTCGGGCATCTTCCACTGCTCCTCGTCGCGCGTGCCCACCTCGAAGAAGTCGAGGTTGTAGTCGAACACGTGGTAGGTGAGGTTCCAGCCGTGCTGCCGCGGGCTGGCGTCGTGGGTGAGCGCGTACTCCAGCCCCTGACGGCCGGCCGCCAGTCCGCGGCGCAGTGTGTCGGCCGTGTGGGCGTCGGGATCCACGTACGGCGACTGCGCCTCCGGCAGGCCCAGGGGCGCCAGCCGCTCCTGCAGCGCCCGGTCGCGGTCGGCGGGCGGGAATGCCTGCGCCCACACCCGCAGCTGCTCGAAGAAGAGGAGGTCGTCGGCGACCCCCTCGGCGGTCGCGGGCAGGCCCGGGGACTCCCCGGCCGGCTCGAGGGTCAGCTGCTCCTGCAGCGCCCGGACGGCGGGCAGGTCCGCGGGGCCGTCGACCGCCCAGCGGCCGACGATGCTGGCGATCGTCGTCGGCAGCCGGATCACGGTCTCGCCGTCGGCGGCGTCGCCGTCCCATCCCGGCCCGACGAGGAGGTAGGTCCCGGCCGCGGTGCCGGTGGCGCGGTGGCCGACGTAGGCGAAGTTGTTGGTCCACGCGTCGACGAACTGCAGGACGTAGTAGCGCCCGGAGGTGTCGGGGACGCGCAGGCGGACGGGCCCGCCGGCGGTGTCGATCTGCGCGATGGAGTAGATCGTGTCGTTGTTGATGGACACGAACGTGTCGTCCGGGCCGGCCAGCGCGGCGGCATGCCCGAAGTGGTTGAACGGCGTCGGGGGCACGGCGCCGATGCCCTCCCGCGTGAAGCGGTCGACCTGCTGGAGGTTGAACACGAGCGGGAAGCCGTAGATGAAGGCCTGGGCGGCGAGGTCGTCCGTCATGGCCGCAACGTCATCCGTCACGTGACGAGCTGGGCGACGCCCTTGACGACGAGGAGCACACCAACCACCACGGCCACGATGATGCCGACCCGGCCCCCGCGGCGACTGAGCCACGCCTTGACCCGCTCCACGGTCCGCGCGGTCTTCTCCGGCGAGAGGGTGTAGCCGATCAGGGGGACCTCCAGCAGCGCCAGCATGATGACGTTGAAGCCGATGATCACGAGGACGGTGGTGGTGTTCGAGAAGTCCTGCTTGGAGATCTCGTCCAGGCCCGCGAGGTAGGAGCCACCCGGCAGGGTCAGCAGGGCGCCGATGACGAACGTGGTCCGGGCCGTCCCGGTGCTGAGCTTCTGCTGCCACTTCGGCGGCGCCTTGTCGGCCTTGGCGGCCTTGCGCTTGGCGCTGCGGGCGCGCCGGCGAGTGTCGCGGCCGGTCCCGACGACGAATGCGATGACCAGGAAGAGGACGCCGAAGACGATGTCCACCACCGGGCTGACGGTGTTCTGGGCGGTGCTCGTCGCGCTCGAGGAGCCGTCGAGCTCAAAGACGATGAGCAGCCCGAGGGTGATGCTGGTGAGGTAGGCGCCGCACAGGTACCCGAGCAGCAGGCGCTTGGGGTTGTCCAGCAGCAGCATCACGGTCGTCGCCGTGAGCAGGGTCGGGTTGAACGCCGCGGTGCAGGCGACGAGCAGGATCTGGTTCATGGCGCCCGGCGATCGGCCGGGGCGGGTGAGGAGGTCATCGTGGCGTTCCGGAGCCCCGGGCTACCGGAACAGGCCCCGCCCCTCGCGGCGGTCCCCGCGGTCGTCGCGGCGGTCGTCGCGGCGGTCATCGCGGCGGTCATGGCCGTGCTTGACGACGGCGGCGGTGCCGACCACGGCGGCCGTGCGCACGACGGGTCGGTCACCCAGCAGGCCGGGCCGGCGGTCGCGTCCAGGTCGAAGTCCCATGTCAGCGTCCTTCCTCGTTGGCGGCGTCCGCCTCGGCGGCGGCGAGCAGGGCCTGCGTGGGGATGCGCCCGTTGGCCACCAGCTGGCCTCCGGCCCGGCGCACCGCGGAGCCGAACGGCCCCGCCCAGCGGTTCTCGAACACGAGCACGGCGGCGATGCTCCCCGGCTCGATGACCTCGCCGATCGCCTCGACGTCGCTGGCGGCGAGCA
Organism: uncultured Solirubrobacteraceae bacterium; assembly: GCA_964642225.1. Classification (GTDB taxonomy): domain Bacteria; phylum Actinomycetota; class Thermoleophilia; order Solirubrobacterales; family Solirubrobacteraceae; genus JBBQCW01. The sequence continues at coordinate 4,461 of CAZXNX010000078.1, forward strand.
TCAGGGCCAGATCGGTCTCCAGCGCGGCGAGCTCCCCGACGTGGGCGTCCTCGACGTCGGCGAGCTCGGCGAACTCGACGGCGCCGTCCTCGTCCTTGCGCAGGAGCACGAGGTCGAGCACCCGCACCAGGTCGCGGTCCACGAGGCTGGTCAGCTCCTCGGCGACCTCCCCCTTGAAGTTCGCGCGGTCCGCCGGGAACTCCACGACGAGGTAGTCGATCGGCCCGAGCACGTCGCTCTCGGTGTCAGTCATGGGCACACCCTCGCGCCCCCGGGCCGGGGAAACATCACCCGATGGGGATGATCCTTCGGGCGGGGTCAGTCGTCGTCGGCGCCCGCGGTGGTCTCGCGGTCACGTGGCGGCCCGCCGTGCCAGTCGAGGCACAGGACGGTGGCGTCGTCGCGCAGGGTCCCGCCGCACGCCGCCAGCACCGCGCGCGTGAGCTCCTGGACGGCCTCCCGCGGGTGCAGCTCACGGGTGGCGACCAGGAGGTGATGCACGTCGACGGTGGCCGCGTTGCGCTCCAGCATTCCGTCCGTCAGGAACATCACGCGGTCCCCGGCCATCAGGGCGATGTCCTGGACGCGGTAGGCGTCGGCGATGCGGGTGCCGAACGGCGGATCCGCGTGCAACGCGATCTCCTCGGCCGCGCCGTCGCGGATGCGGACCGGGAGGGGGTGACCGGCGTTGACGATGCGCGCCGTCCCCGAAGGGAGATCGATTCGCAGCAGCTGGCCGGTGACGAATGCCTCGCCCTGGGCGAACTCCGCCAACGCCACGTCGGCCAGGTGTGCCTGGTCGGCCAGGGACGCCTGCTGGCGGCGCGCGTTGCGCAGCGCGCCGACGAACACGGTGGCCAGGACGGCCGCGTCCAGGGTGTGCCCCATCGCGTCGGTCATCGACAGGTGCAGCGTCTCGCGCTCGACGCTGTAGTCGAACGTGTCCCCCGCCACCTCCCCGGCGGGCTCCAGCCATCCGGCGAGCGTGAACTGCCCGCCCTCGCAGGTGTAGGACCCCGGGAGCAGGCGATGCTGGATCTCCGCGCCCACGGACAACGGGACGGTGCGCTGGCCCTGCTCGAACACGTCGGTGAACCGCCGGTTGGCGATCACCACGTACGCGAGTGCGTGGGCGGCGGTGGCGATGGACTCCCGGGTCCGCTCGTCCGGCTCGGCGCGGAGCAGCACCTCCAGGACGCCGATCGCCTCCCCGCGGCTCGTCACCGGAGCGAAGACGAGCCATCCCCGCGCATCGTGGGAGACCTGGGTCTCCTGCTCGGCCAGGGCGCGCCCGTGGGGCGTGTCGTGCTGCGGGACGACACGATCCAGGATCACGGCGGCGCCCGCGTCGTCGGGGTGCCAGACGTGGCAGACGGTGGTCACCGACTGCCCGCTGTAGTCGGCGATGAGGAAGCTGACCTCCCGGGCCCCCAGCGCCTCGATCACCGCGAGGCCGACCACGTCGGCCCCCGCGATGGGCGGTGCGGCCTCCACCGCCTCGAGCAGCGTGCCCAGGCGGAGCGGTGATGGCCGTGACACGGGCATCCGTCCAACATACTCACGCTTGGCGCACGCACACGGCGGGTAGGTGTGAATCAGGCACGATCGACCCCCTGGGCCGCGAGGCACGTCGGCGCGTCGGGAGCAGCGGCCCCGTGACGGCCCCGGTCCCAGAAGGAGCAGCGTGGAGCAGATCCAGGACGTCAATCACCGGTCGATCGCCCTGCCCGGGTCGCGCGGCCCGATATCCGCCACGCTGATCGACGCGCTCGTGCAGGAGCCCGGGACATCGATCCCCGTGCCGATCGTCGCAACCACCGGCACCCTGCACGACGAGGACGTCCAGCTCGCGCTGTACCTCTGCTACGAGCTGCACTACTCCGGGATCGACGGCGTCGACCCGCGGTGGGAGTGGGATCCCGTCCTGCTCACCTTCCGCGCGGAGCTCGAGCGGCGCTTCGAGGCCGACCTGCGCGCCGTCGCGGCCCCCGCGGGAGCGGCGGCCGTCGACGAGATGGGCACGGTGCTGTTCGAGCTCGTCGCGCAGGACGACGGACCGCCGCTGGCCCGGTTCGTCGAGACCCAGGCCTCACGCGACCAGTTGGAGGAGCTCCTCATCCACCGCTCCGCCTACCAGCTCAAGGAGGCGGACCCCCATTCGTGGGCGCTGCCCCGCCTGGCGGGCGCGCCCAAGGCCGCGCTGGTGGAGATCCAGGCCGACGAGTACGGCGGCGGCGACCCGGAGCGCATCCACGCGGTCCTCTTCGCCAAGACGATGCGGGCCGCCGGCCTGCGCGATGCGTACGGCGCGTACCTGGACCTCCTCCCCGCCATCACCCTGGCCACCGTCAACCTGATGACGATGTGCGGGCTGCATCGCCGGCTGCGGGGCGCGATCGTGGGCCACCTCGCCGTGCTGGAGATGACGTCCACGCTCCCCAACCGCCGCTACGGCAACGCGATGCGGCGCCTGGGATTCGACGCCGCGGCGACCGACTTCTTCGACGAGCATGTGACCGCCGACGCGGTGCACGAGAACATCGCCGCCTGGGACCTCGCCGGCGGCCTGGCCACCGCAGAGCCGTCACTGCACGACGACATCCTGTTCGGGGCGCGGGCGCTGCTGGCCGCCGAGGCACTGTGGGCGGAGCACCTGCTCGACGCCTGGGAGAGCGGCCGCAGCTCCCTGCGGGGACCGGTGCCCGCGTGACCCGCCTGCAGCCGGTCCGCGTGGACGCGGAGCTGGAGGCGGCGCTCGACGCGGCGCACGGGCTGGCCGCCGCCGACGGCCGGGACCGCGTGAGCGTCGAGGACCTGCGGCGGTGCGTCGCCACCCCGGCGGCGCCGACGCCGGTCCGGGTGACACCGTACGTCGACGGGCCCTATCTGGTGCGCGGCCCCGTGCGCATCACCGATCAGGCCGGGACGGACATCGAGGTCTCGCAACGCACGGTCGCGCTGTGCCGGTGCGGCAAGTCGCAGGTACGGCCGTTCTGCGACGGCACGCACAAGCTCGTCGGCTTCAGTGCCCCGAGTGGGGCCGAGGGCCCGCGCCGCGGTCGTCCGGCGCCCCCGGGGGCGGGTCGGCCGCCGGCCTGACGGCCCCGCGCCGCCACGGCCAGACGCCGTCGATCTCCACCTCGAGCGAGAAGCTCAGCACGATCCGGATGACGACGATGATGCCCAGGACGGCGACGCTGTCCAGGGTGGGGTCGACGATGATCGTGCGCACGATGTCGGCGATGATCAGGACCTCGAGGCCGAGCAGGATGCAGCGGCCCAGGTTGCGACGCAGCTCGTCGTAGGTCGCCGAGGAGTCCTCGCTGCGGCGCACGCGGGCGATGTAGAGCAGGAACGCGCCCAGGCCGCCCAGCACCATGATCGCCGCTCCGGCCGCCTCGACGACCTTGACGACGTCGTTGATCACCTCGTCGTAGCTCATGGGCCGCAACGCTACTGCGGGCGCGCCACGCTCGCGCCCGGGTCCAACGCCGCCACGCGCTCCAGGACCGCCTGCCACGGCGCCCGCAGCGGGTCGTCGGCGGCGAGCGCGTCCAGGGTCGAGCGGACGTTGGCCGCGGTGTCGTAGCCGGTGGTCGCGGCCACCGCCTCCGGGGTCAACTCCCCATCGAAGCGGGCGCGGACCGCGTCCAGGCGGCCGGCGATCGCGAACTCGGTCATGGTCAGCAGGCACTTGGTGCACCGCCCGCAGTTGCCGTCGCCGGGCCGCTCCCAGCACACCTTCAGCCACCGCATCGCGAACGGGTCGCCGGCCACCACCTCGGCCTTGCGGTGCCGCGCGCCCGGCCCGGGGGCGTAGGTGACCGCCACCCGGGAGGAGCCCCAGCACGGAACGAGGCGCGGGTGGCTGCCGTGCGGCTGCTCGTACCCGGGCGCGTGCGTGCCGGAGACGAGCACCTCGCCCAGGGCCGGCGCGGCGAGCTGCGCCAGGGCGGCCAGCACCACGCCGTGGCTGACGTCCCACGGCACGAACGGGTCCAGGAAGGCCCGGGCGTTGGTGCTGACGCCCACCAGCGGCAGCCCGGCCTCGGCGGCGGCCTCCTGGGTGCGCTCCCAGATCGCGGCGGTCCCGTCGGTGGCCCACGGCGCGTCGCGCCAGTCCATGCCGACGAGGACGTCGAGGTCGTCGCGCTCCGTGACCAGGGTGGTCATGGAGTCCAGGCCGCGGGAGAAGCAGAGCCCCCGGGCCGCCACAGGGGCGACCGGCGCAGGCGCCCCGGCGGTGGTGATCGCCGGCACACGCCAGGCGAACCAATCGCGCAGGAGCGCGGCGGCGTCGCGGGCGCCCGCTGCGGCGACGGGGTCGACGGGCGCGTCGAGGCGCAGGTCGAGGCCCTCGGCGCCGGCGAGCATCGCCGCGACAGCCACGAACGGGGTGCCGGACCGATCGATCTCCTCGAGCGTCGCCACGTGGCGGCGCAGGATGAGCCGGCCGCGGTCGAGGCCGCCGGCGTCCACGCGCATCGACGCCTCGACGTCGAGGCCCACCTGATCGTGGCGCAGGTCGCGGAAGACCAGCTGGGTGGCCGCCGGCGGCGCGGCCGGGTCGTCCTCCTCCCGCGGGCCGCTCCCGTCCAGCGCCTCCTGCAGCGCGCGAGCGTGGCGCAGGGAGACGTCGAGCGCCTCCCGCAGCGACAGGGCATAGCGCTCCACCTCGGCGAAGGTGTCGCGCAGCGCGCGGATCTCGGTGTCGCGCTCGAGCCGGTCGCCTTCGGCCCGCGAGCGGAATGCGGCCAAGGCCGCGGCGCCCGCTGCCCAGGCGCCGCGCGCGACGGGGGCCCCGGCCGGTTCCGGCAGCTCCGGGCCGATGACCGTCCGGCCGTCCAGGGC
>CAZXNX010000079.1:0-5058 GCA_964642225.1 uncultured Solirubrobacteraceae bacterium
CGTCATCGTCGGGCGCGCGCTGCCCGACGTGCGCGACGGCCTCAAGCCGGTGCATCGCCGCGTCCTCTACGGCATGTCCGAGCTCGGCGTCGGGCCGACCCGCCCGTACGCCAAGTGCGCGCGCATCGTCGGCGAGGTGATGGGCAACTACCACCCGCACGGCGACTCGTCGATCTACGACGCGCTCGTGCGCATGGCCCAGCCGTTCTCCATGCGCTACGAGCTCGTGGACGGCCAGGGCAACTTCGGCTCCGTCGACGACGACCCGCCGGCCGCCATGCGCTACACCGAGGCGCGCCTGTCGCGGATCGCGATGGAGATGCTGCGCGACCTCGACGCCGACACCGTCGACTTCACGCCCAACTACGACGGGCGCACCCAGGAGCCGCTCGTCCTCCCGGCGCGCTTCCCCAACCTGCTCGTCAACGGCTCGGCCGGCATCGCGGTCGGCATGGCGACGAACATCCCGCCGCACAACCTCGGCGAGGTCATCGCCGCCACGATCGCCTACATCGACGATCCCTCCCTCGACGCCGAGGGCCTGATGCGGCATATCAAGGGCCCCGACTTCCCGACCGGCGGCGTCATCCTCGGCCGGCAGGGCATCCGCGCCGCCTACGACACAGGGCGCGGACGCGTGCGTGTCCGGGCCCGCGCGCACATCGAGGAGGTCGGGCGCGGCAAGGAGGCGATCATCGTCACCGAGCTGCCCTACCAGGTGCGCAAGGGCGGCGAGGGCGGCCTGATCATGAAGATCGCCGACCTCGTCCGCGACAAGAAGATCCCCGAGATCTCCAACCTCGAGGACCAGTCCGACCGCCGTGGGATGCGCCTCGTCATCGAGCTCAAGCGTGACGTCATCCCGGAGGTCGTGCTCAACAAGCTCTACAAGCACACCCCGATGCAGTCGACGTTCGGCGTGAACATGGTCGCGCTCGTCGACAACGTGCCGCGCACGCTGAACCTGCGCTCGGTGATCCACAACTACGTGCAGCACCAGCGCGAGGTCATCGTGCGGCGCACCAAGCACGAGCTGGCGGAGAAGGAGGCCCGCGCGCACATCCTCGAGGGCCTGCTCATCGCGCAGGACAACCTCGACGCCGTCATCGCCCTCATCCGGGCGTCGCGCGACCGTGAGACGGCGCGCACCGGCCTGGTCGAGCAGTTCGGCCTCTCGGTCATCCAGGCCGAGGCCATCCTGCAGCTGCGCCTCTCCCAGCTCACCGCGCTGGAGGCGGACGCGATCCGCCAGGAGCACGCCGACGTCACCGAGCGGATCGCCGAGCTGCGCGCGATCCTCGGCGACGAGTCGCGGGTGTACGGGATCATCAAGGAGGAGCTCGGCGAGATCCTCGAGCGGTTCGGTGACGATCGGCGCACGCTGATCACCGACTCCGAGGACGAGATCGACATCGAGGACCTGATCGCCGACGAGCAGAAGGTCATCACGATCACGCACAGCGGCTACATCAAGTCGCTCCCGCTGGCCACCTACCGCCAGCAGCACCGCGGTGGGCGCGGGGTCACCGGGATGGACATGAAGGACGGCGACTTCATCGAGCACATCTTCGTGTGCTCCAGCCACGACTACCTGCTGTTCTTCTCCAACCGCGGCAAGGTCTACCGCAAGAAGGTCTACGAGCTGCCGGAGGCGCAGCGCACCGCCAAGGGCCGCGCGCTGGTCAACATCCTGCCGCTGCGCGAGGGCGAGCGGATCCAGTCCGTGCTGTCCACGCGCGACTTCACCGAGACCGAGTACCTCATCTTCGCCACCCGCACGGGCACGGTGAAGAAGACGGAGCTCATCGCCTACAACACGCCGATCAAGGCCGACGGCATCATCGCGATCAAGATCCGCGACGACGACGAGCTGATCGCGGTGCGCGGGGTGGACAAGGACGACGAGGTCATCATGGTCTCGCGCGCCGGCCTGACGGTGCGCTTCTCCGAGGCCGACGCGCGCTCGATGGGCCGCGACACCAGCGGCGTGCGCGGTATGGACGTGGGCAAGGACGGCGAGGTCATCGCCCTGGACGTCGCCCGCGACGACATGGACCTCCTCGTCGTCACCGAGAACGGCTACGGGAAGCGCACGCTGATCGGCGAGTACCGCAAGACCAACCGCGGCGCCAAGGGCGTCAAGACGATCGCCCTGACCGAGACGAAGGGCGGCCTGGCCGGCGCCCTCGTCGTGCGCGAGCACCAGGACCTCGTGTTCATCTCCCGGGACGGGATGGTGCAGCGCACCGCCGTGCGGGGCATCAACCGGTACGGCCGCGGCGCCCAGGGCGTCAAGGTCATGAACACCAAGGAGGACGATGTCGTCAGCGCGGTCGCGCTCGTCATCGCCTCCGACGACGACGAGCCCGCCGAGATGGCGGAGATCGTCGGCCTGGGCGAGGCGCCCGTCGAGGAGGGCGAGGCCTTCGTGGCGCTCGACCCGGTCATCGACGAGGTCGACGACCCGGTCCAGGACGACGAGTAGGAGCGCCGGCAGGGTCGCCCGGCTTTGCCGTCGCGCGGCCTTGCTACCGTTTCCGGACCAGAGAAAGGAGGTGGTCCGTATCGGTAGTTCAAGTCATTGCGGGACCCTGGAGGTGACCGGCCCCTAAGCCGGTTGGCTGGACCGCTTAGCGGAATCCAAGCCGGGCCACCGTCGGACGTGCAGCCGGATTGGTCCCCCCGGCATCCTGCACCCAACCGCCGTCCGATCTCGTTCCAGTCAGTGCAGCAGGCGAAGGGCCCCGAGCAGTCGGGGCCCTTCGTCGTTTCAGCGGACGATCTTCAGCTTCGCCTTGCCCAGGGTGCCCGTGTTGCCGGCCGGGTCCTTGGCGGTGATCGTGAGCTTGGGAGTGAACTTCTTCAGCGCCCTGCCCTTGAGCTTCAGGAGCGTGCGCTTTGCCTTCCTGGTCGGCTTGAGGATCAGCGTGACGGTGGTGGCCTTGGTGGCCTTGGCCGACGCCGAGGCGATCGTCACCGTCTTCGTCTTGGCGAGCTTGGCCTTCTTCGCCGACGAGGAGCTGAGGGTGACAGCCGCCTTGATGGCGGCGGCCTCGGAGACCTTCACGCGCAGCCGGATCCCCGTCTTGACGAGCCTGGGCCCGTCCTTCTTGCCCGAGAGCAGCGTGAGCTTCGGCTTCGTCGTGTCCGGAGCCGGCGTGACCGTGACCGTGGCGGTGCCCGCCGTGCCGGCCCCGCCGCCGTCGTCGGCGTTGTAGGAGAACGTGTCCGTCCCTGTGAACCCGGCGGCCGGGGTGTAGGTGACGGCGTCACCGGCGACCGCGCTGAGCGTGCCGTGCGCCGGGGGGCTGGTGATCGCCCGCGTGACCGCGTCCCCGTTGGGATCCGCGCACGGGAGCGTCACGGACACGGTCTTCTTCGACTGGACCGTGGCGGTGGCGGCCGAGCAGGAGGCCGCGGCCTGGCGGGAGAAGACCCCGATGGTGCCGTGGTCGGTGTACCCGGTCGTGTACACCGAGTTGCCGTCCGGGCTCACCGCCACCGAGTACGTGTTGATGAGCCCGCGGGTGTCCGTGCAGACGCCCGCCACGTTCTCGGCGGGCACGGACGTCGAGCCCTTGGAGTCGACCGAGAAGCAGCCCTCCGTCCCCGGGAGCTGGGTGAGCGCGCCCGTCGACTGGTCCACGTCGTAGACCGTGAGGGTCCGGTCGTACTCCGCCTGGTAGAGCGTGCGTCCGTCGGGGCTCAGCGCGAGCCCGTAGGGGTAGTACTGGCCGTGCCCGTCGGTGCAGGTGCCCGGGCCGTCATCGCTGGAGGCGTCGTAGCTGATGCAGCCCTGGAGCCCCGGGAGCTGGGTGAGCGCGCCGGTGGCGGGGTCGATGCGGAAGGCGGCGATGGAGTAGGAGCTGTAGCCCATGACCCACAGCGTGGTGCCGTCCTTGCTGACCATGGTGTCGAAGGCGCCTTCGATCGCGCGCACGTTGCGGCAGGTGCCCGCCCCGGCCTGGCTGCCGCCGTCGTTGCTGATGCAGCCGTCGAGCCCGGCGGGCTGCGACAGCAGGCCGGTCGCCGGATCGCGGTCCAGGACGGCGACGCCATCGGCCGAGTACTGCGCGGCGTAGGCGTGCCTGCCGTCGGGCGTGATGGAGAGGTGCTGGCCGTAGCCCACCTGCCGCGCGACGGTGCAGCCCGGGGCGGCCACGCGAGAGAGGCACCCGCCCGCAACCGGGCTGATCGCCCCGGTGGCGGCGTCACGGGCGAACGTCAGGATCTTCTCGGCGCCGGACGCGTAGGCGTACGGGCTGTAGAGGAAGCGCCCGTCGGCGCTCATCGTCAGCGCGTAGACGTACCCGTCCTGCAGGGCGGGGGTGGTGGTGCAGGTTCCCGCCCCGTCGTCGTCGCTGGAGCCGTCGGCGGTGTAGCAGCCGGTGACCCCGGGGAGCTGGGTGAGCGCGCCGGTCGCCGCGTCGCGGTGGAAGACCGTGATGCCGCCCTTGGAGGACGAGCCGTACACGTAGGCGCCGTCGGGGCTGATGGCCAGGGCGTGGCCCTCGCCGGCGGACATGTCCCGCCCGTTGGCGCAGGTGTCGGGGCCGTCGTCGATGCTCGCGCCGTTCTGGCTGATGCAGCCGTCGGTGCCGGGGAGCTGGGTGAGCGCGCCGGTCGTCGCGTCGCGGCGGTAGGAGGTGATGCCGTACGGGGCGTAGTACTGCGAGACGTAGACGTTCGTGCCGTCCGGGGAGACGAGCAGGTCCGACGCGCCCTTCATGTTCCGCACGTCCGTGCAGGTGCCCGCGCCGTCCTCGCTGAGCCCGTCGAACGCCAGGCAGCCGGTCGCGCCGGTGAGCTGGCTCAACGCCCCGCGGGTGACGGCGGCCGAGGCGACGGCGGGCACGACGAGGACCATCGCCCCGAGCATCGCGATGAGCAGGGGCAGACGGCGTACGGACGAGAGCATGTGCGGAACGCTAGCGAGCGCCGCCGCGCCCGCCAAGTGTCATCTGTGTCTCAGGCGATCAGGCGGCTTCGGGCAGCCATTGCTTCCACGCCGGCGGGATGACCGGGGAGGCGACGTGGATGAAGACCGAGGAGTGCGGG
>CAZXNX010000079.1:5158-9284 GCA_964642225.1 uncultured Solirubrobacteraceae bacterium
CCACGCCGGCGGGATGACCGGGGAGGCGACGTGGATGAAGACCGAGGAGTGCGGGCGCACCGGCGGGCGCCGCGGGTGCATGTTCGCCTGGCGGGGGAGGAGGTCGCCCTTGCGGCGGTTGCACGGCGCGCAGCTGGCGACGATGTTCTCCCACTCCGAGGAGCCGCCCTTGGAGCGGGGGATCACGTGGTCGACCGTGAGCTGGGAGCGGCAGCCGCAGTACTGGCACTCCCATCCGTCGCGGGCGAAGACGGCCCGCCGGGTGATCTTGCGGCGGTGCGCGTCCCGCGGCAGGCGCACGTAGTGCGACAGACGGATCACCGCGGGCCGGGCCACGGAGGTGCGCTCGGAGCGCAGCGACGACAGCCCCTCCTCGACCATCTCGGCCCGGTGCTTCAGGAGCAGGATGACCGCGCGCCGCACGGAGCAGACGTTGATCGGCTCGTACGTCGCGTTGAGGACAAGCACCCGTCCGCCATCACGTCCGTGCCGCCGGTGCTCGAAGACCGGCACGGACCCTGGTGGACCGGATGGCGTGGCGTGGGCCGCCATGACCGGGCCAGTGTACCCATCGCCAGGCCGGAACCGGCCGGCCGCACCCCGCGGGTCAGGCGGCGGGGTAGGAGCCCAGCACCCGCACCGCCTCGCACCGCGCGGCCAGCGCGACCAGGGCCTCCCGCACGGGACCGTCGTCGTCGCGGGCGTCCAGGTCGACGAAGAAGAGGTACTGCTCCAGCCGCCCCCGGCGGGGCCGGGACTCGATCCGGCTCATGTTCAGGCCGCGCGTGGAGAACTCCGCCAGGCAGCTCACGAGCCAGCCCGGGGTGCCGTCGCCCGAGCCCCAGAACACGAGGGACGTGCGCCACCGCGGGCCGCCGGAGACCGGCCACGGGCCAACCCGCCCCGCCCCGTCATCACGGGCCACCGACACGAACCGCGTGACGTTGTCGGGCTCGTCCTCCACGTCGGCCAGCAGCACCTCGCCGCCGTAGAGCGTGGCGGCCTGCACCGGCCCGAGGCCGGCCAGCCCGTCGCCCTGCTCCACCGCCTCGCGCACCGCCTGGGCGGTGGAGGAGACCGTGTGCACCGGCACCCCGGGCAGGCGGGTGCGCAGGAACTCGCGGCACTGCGCGGTGGCCTGCGGGTGGGAGGCCACGGCGGTGATGGCGTCGATCGCGGTCCCGGGGGCCGCGATCAGGCAGTGGTGCACCGCCACCGTGCACTCCCCGACGATCTGCAGCGCCGGGAGCCGCACGAGCGTGTCGAGGGTGGCGTTGATGCCGCCCTCGATGGAGTTCTGGATGGGGACGAGCGCGTAGTCGGCATCCCCGTGGTCGACCGTCTCGATGGCCTCGGGGATCGTGGTGCACGGCACGTGCTCGGCGGCGGCGGCGATCGGGTCGGCGAGCAGCGCGACATGCGACCACGTGCCGGCCGGGCCGAGGTAGGCGACGCGGGTCATCGGCGGCCCGCCGGGCGGTGGGTCATGTGAGGCCGGGCCCCGCGGCGCCGGGGTTGCCGCCGGAGACGGCGATCTCGACGGCCTCCTCCTCCTCCGGGGAGAGGGGGACGTCGCACACGCCGCGGTCCAGCCGGCGCACGTACAGCCGGGCCTGGTCGCGGTGGTGGATCGAGCTGAGGACGATGCCCGACCTGGTGGCGTCGAGCAGCGCGATCGTCACGGACTGGTGGCCGGACAGCTCGTCGTAGGCGTCGTAACGGACGAGGCCACGCAGGGTGAAGGCGCCGTTGAGCGCGCTCTCGGTGATGTCCTGCCGGGCCTCGAGCCGGTGCGCCACGTCCTCGACGTAGGCATGCAGGGCCGCGTAGCCCTCCTGCAGCTCGGAGGCGTGCGCGGCCAGGTCGCGCTCGCCGGCGGGGCCGAGCACCACGCGCTGGGCGGCGGCCAGGCGCCGCTGGCGCACCAGGGCGACGATCGCGCACACCAGGGCCACGGCGGCCAGTCCGACGCCGACGAGGGCGACGATCCCGCTGGTCTGCGTCAGTCCGTCCACGTCTGCACCGTATCGCTCCGCTGTCGCCGCCCGCGTGGCGCGGAGCGGCGGGGCGACCTACTCGAAGAGCGCGTCGTAGGTCTGCTTGTTGTTGCTCGCGTCCTTCTCGCCGGGCACCGGCGTGACCGAGACCTCGATCTTCACCGGGGTGTTCTTCGGCGGGGCGGTGGTGACCGGGACGCTCGTCTCCGCGGCGGTGCCCGCCTTGGTCGTGGGCACGACCGACTTGGCGGTGATCGTCTTGACGCCGTTGCCGGTGATGGTGACCACCACCGTCACGCGGGTCTCGTCGTTCTCACCCTGGTTGGAGAACTTCACGTCGAAGGTCACCGGAGCGGTGGAGGGCAGGCGGTTGGAGGCCGGCGCGGGCTGCAGCGCGGTGCCGCCGACCGAGACGCTGTCGAGCCCGTGTCCGTGGGTGCCGGGCGTGGGGGTCTTGCCCGTCGAGCCGTCGGTGCTGGCCGTCAGTGTGGTGCCGAGCGCGTCGGCCACGAACTGCGGCGACAGCCAGCCGAAGTTGTTGAGGAAGCGACTGGAGGGGATGACCTGGCCGCCGATGCCCGCATCGTCGAAGGCGTTGGCCATGTTCGGCTGCACGCGCTGGGAGAAGATGACGTCGGAGGCGTTGAACGCCTGCATCTGGCCGGCGATCTGGTTGATCGCCTTGGTCGGGTCGCCCGTGGTCGCGGTGGCGGCCGGGATGAGGGAGGCGATCTTGCCCACCGCGGCGGCGCGCAGGTTGAGCGTGAGGATCAGGTACTTCTGGGCCGTCTCCATGTCGCCGGGGACATCCAGGCCCTTGGCGCGGTCGACGTTCTCGTCGGCGACCAGGCGCAGGCCGTTGACGGTCACCTGCAGCTGGTTGCCGGTCTGGCCGGCCGCCAGCGCCTTGAAGAGCGGCGCGCCGACCTCGTCGTCGGACGAGGCCATGATGTCGGTGACGGAGCGGTTGTAGTCCTTCATCGCGCTCTCGTTGCTGCTGTCCAGGCAGCTCTTGATGCCGAAGATGAGGACGAAGAGGACGAACAGCGCGATGCCGCCGGCGACCGCGCGGCGGATCAGGAGCTGCTGGCGCTCGTGGGCGTCCATGTCGTGGCCGCCCCCTCCTGAGCCGCCTCCACCGCGCACGCGTCCGGCCATCGGCGCCCGGCGCGGACGTGCGCTGGTCGAACGGGTCGGCTCGTCATCGTCATCGAAGAACGACAAAAACATCCGCTCCTTGCGGGAACTTGCGAAAGCGCAGTATGACCGCCATACCCATCTGGCCGGTCACCCTGCAAGTTTCGCGCCAACCGGGCATACCCCTTCCCGCGCGGAAGGGAGCACGACTCCCGCGGGGAAGAGAGCAGGCGGTGGAGACCGCCGAGGACACCTCTGTGACCGCAACCCCGCGCCAGGAGCCGAACGCAGAGGGGATGGTGCTCGGCCGCTACCGGCTCGTGCGCCGCCTGGGCACGGGTGGATTCGGCACCGTGTGGCTGGCGCACGACGAGCGCCTCGAGCGCGCGGTGGCGGTGAAGAAGATCCCGGTGGAGAGCGCCGGCGCCGGCGTGCGGGCCGAGCGCGAGGCCCTGGCGGCGGCCCGGCTGTCGCACGCGGGGATCGTCACGCTCTACGAGGCCGGGCGCGACGACGACGCGGTCTACCTCGTCTCCGAGCTCGTGCGCGGCCAGACGCTGGGGCAGCTCCTGCAGGAGGGAGAGCTGTCGGACCGCGACGCCGTCGAGGCGGGGATCGCACTGTGCGAGGCCTTGGCCCACGCCCACGGGCGCGGCGTGATCCACCGCGACGTCAAGCCAGCCAACATCATCGTCCCCGACGGGCACAGCCCCGACGTGCCCAGGGCGGTGCGGGGGGCCAAGCTCACCGACTTCGGCATCGCCCGCGTGCTCGGCGACGACGGCCTCACCGCCACCGGCGACGTGGTGGGGACCCTCGCCTACATGGCTCCGGAGCAGGCCGACGGCCGCCCGGTCACCGAGGCCGCCGACCTGTACGCCGCCGCGCTCGTCGTCTACGAGGCGCTGGCGGGGGTCAACCCCGTCCGCCAGGCCGGCGCCGCGGCCACCGCCCGGCGGGTCGGGATGCGGCTGCCGCCGCTGGCCCGGCTG
>CAZXNX010000080.1:0-9205 GCA_964642225.1 uncultured Solirubrobacteraceae bacterium
CCGGTGCCGGGCAGCACGCTCACCTGCCAGCCGGGCACGTGGCAGAACAGCCCGACGACCGTCGACGTCGTGTGGGAGCGCGCGCCGCGCGCAACCGCCTCGCCCGACGATCCCGCCTGGGCACCGGTCGCCGGCACGACGGCCACCACCTACGTCGTCCAGCCGGCCGACCTCGGCTCGCGCCTGCGCTGCCGCGAGGTGGCCACCAACGGGGACGGCAGCGACACGGCGCCGAGCGGCTCCACGCGCGTCGACGCGGGCGGGCCGCTCAACACGGGGCGCCCGTCGTACGTCGGCGTGCCCGTGGTGGGGGAGAAGCTGACGTGCGCGCCGGGCACCTGGACGGGCGGCCCCGACCTGACCTACCGCTGGGTGCGCGACGGCGCCGAGATCTCGGGTGCCGCGAGCTCCACGTACACCGTCGCCGGGGGCGACCGCGGCCGGCAGCTGCGCTGCCGCGTGTACGCCGCCAACGACGTCGGCGGCAACGTCGCCGACTCCGACCCGCAGCTGGCGGTCGGCGCGCCGCCGGCCAACACGGCCAAGCCGGTGACGGTGCTCACCCGCACCGGTCCGAAGGCCACCGACATCACGCTGTCCTGCAGCTCCGGCCGGTGGGACGAGGACTACGGCAACCGCGACTACGGGTGGCAGCGCGAGGGCGCCGAGATCGCCGGTGCCACGGGCAGCGCCTACCGGGTGACCGTCGACGACCTGGGCCAGAACCTCGCGTGCGTCGAGTACTCGACCAACCCGGCCGGCCGCAGCGACGGAGCGGCGGGCTCGCCCGTGCTGGTGCCGCTCCCGGCGACGGGCGAGCGGGGGCAGATCTTCCAGGCCGGCGGCGCCAACAGCCTCGACCCGGTGAACATGATCGCGCTGTCGGGCGGCTTCCTGCGCGCCGCGCAGGGCCTGGCGCTGCAGCGCCGCGCCGACGCGACCGACCGTGCGCGCAACGCGTGCAACCTCGGCATCGGCCGGGCGGCGAAGCTGCCCGTGTTCGGGAGTGTCGCCAAGAGCTACACGGGCGTCCTGATCGGCGGCCAGTCGCTGTGCGGGGTGCTGCGCAACGCGCCGGGTGACCAGCTCGTGCAGACCAACCAGGGAACATTCTGGCGGGGCGGCGCCTGCCGGCTGCCCGACTCGTTCGCCAGCTTCGCCACCCGCAACGCGCCATTCTGCCCCGGGCTGGACATCACCGTCGAGCCGCTGGATCCGGCCGCGCCCTCGTCGGCCCTGGGCGAGCTGGAGCAGGCCACCCTGGCCCCGCTGCGCCCGCTCAAGGTGCTGTGGGACGTCAACCGCGACGGCCGTACCGACGCGCAGTGCGGCGCCGACGCGCCCATCCTGCGCTCCCTGTACGAGCGCGGCCACTACGACGCGCGGGCCGTGATCATCTCCGCGGACAGCGAGCAGACAGGGCTCTACTCGATCGCCGACCTGCCGCTCGACGTGTTCTCCCAGAACGCGTCGCAACGCGGGTCGCTGCGCAAGGCGCAGGTGTTCGCCTGCCGCACGCAGCTGCAGCCGCCCGCCACCCGGGCCCAGCCGTGCGTGCGCGAGGCGACGATCGGGCGGGCCCACGTGCTGGGCAACCTGTGCCCGATCAACGAGCGTCAGATCCCCGAGAGCGAGCTGGTCACCCTGCCGCCGTCCGTGCAGGAGGTGCTCAAGGAGCAGTCGATCAACCGCGGCCTGCGGCGCGCCCCGCCGCGCGAGCTGGGCGCGCTCGGCTCGATCAGGACGGTGCCGCGCGGGGCGCCCACCTTCGACGTCACCGCGCAGCTCAGCGCCCTGTCGACGCTCGGGTCGGGCGGCACGTTCGCGGTCGCCAAGTCGTGGGCGGGCAACCTGAGGGACCTGAGCGGGTTCGTCTCCGACAAGGCGTCGTTCGCGCTCGACCAGATCTACCAGGCGCAGGGCACCGCCACGGTCAACGGCATCTCGGTGGTGCCCGGCAAGGACGCGTCGGTCGTCCTCGTGCCGAGCGACGCGGGCCAGGCGATCAAGAACATCAAGGCGATGACGATCGCCAGCTCGCAGGCCCAGACGCTGCTCGGCGGCCTGCCGATCGGGAATCCGGAGAAGCTCTCGACCGACCTCCTGGACCGGGTCGACGTGCCGGCGCCGCCGCTGAAGGGGGCAAACCTCGACGCGCTCGCGGACTCCCTCAAGAAGAAGCTCGACCTCGGCCCGTTCAACCTCGCCGGGGACGCGAAGGTGCGCCTGGCCGACGACGGATCGGCGTTCATCGACGCGTGGGCGGAGCTTCCCTCGCTCTCGGCCGGCCCGGGCGCCCGGCCGATCCGCACCGCCGTCACCGTGCACGGCACGCGCGAGGGCAAGGTCACGCTGGAGGGCATCCACATCACCGCGCCGCAGGCCTACCTGGGCGCGCTGAAGATCCGTGACCTGGCCCTGGACTGGGACGGCAGCGGCCTCAGCGTCGTCGGCAAGCTGCTCTTCCCGCCGGTCGACCAGGGCATCTCGATCAACAGGTTCCGCATCGACGGCGACGGCAACTTCAAGGAGCTCGACGTCGACTACCTGGCGGGCGCCGGGCAGGGCATCAACGTCGGGCCCGGCGTCTTCCTCGTCAAGCTCGGCGGCGGCCTCTCCCTCGACCCGGACGAGATCCGGGGCCGGGCCGGCTTCAGCGTCGGGCCGAGCACCGGCGGCGGGTGCCCGACCGCCGGCATCGACGCGGACTTCAACGTCCACTGGTCCCCGGCGCCGTGGTTCGTCGACGCGAAGGGAACGGTGCGACTGGTCTGCATCGACGTCGGCGACACGACGTTCCACGCCGACCAGACGGGGCTGATCGATCTCGCCTCCTCGGTGAAGCTCGACATCGGGCCGATCTACGTCGAAGGCGGCGTCCACGGCACCATGCGGCTGCCGCGCTGGCAGCTCGACATCCGCGGGGAGGGGGGCATCCGGCATGTGCTGAACGCGGAGGTCAAGGGCCTCGTCTCCAACCTCGGGCTGGCCGCCTGCGGCCGCATGGAGGTGTTCCCGGAGACGCCGCTCAACGACGCCGTGTACCTGGCCGCCGGTGCCGGCGTGCACTTCTCCGGCGGGCGCCCGCCGTTCACCTACGCCGAGCTGCTGGCCAACATCGACGGGTTCACCGGGTGCGACCTGACGAGCTGGAGCCCCTTCGGCCGCGGCCGGGCCGTCATCGGCTCCCGCGCGACCGCGCACGGTGCGGCGGCCTCCGGGTCGAGCTTCACCATCGCCAAACCGGCCCCGGAGGTCGTGCCGCTGCAGCTGGTGGGAGCCGGGGGCGCACCGCGCGTGCGGCTGCGCACGCCGGGCGGCAAGGTGATCGACGCGTCCGGCGTGGGGGAGGACTTCACGCGCTCCGCCGATGTCGCGGGGCTGCGGGACGAGGCCCACAGCCGCACCGTCCTGTTCGTCCGGGGGGAGGCCGGCACCTGGGCCGTCGAGCCGGCGGAGGGGTCGCCGGCGATCGTCGACATCCGCCGCTCGACCATCCTGCCCGCGCCGAAGGTCACCGCGAAGGTGACCGGCCGGGGCGCGGATCGCACGCTGACCTACCGTGTGGCGCGAATCGCCGGGCAGGAGGTGCGCTTCGTCGAGCAGTCCAGCGGCGGCCTGCGTGACATCACCGTGGTCAAGGACGGGGGCTCGGGCGCCAAGCGGTTCGTCACGTCGGAGGGCAAGGGCACGAAGCGGACCGTCGTCGCCGAGATCTCGCAGGGCGGGCTGCCGCGCGACCGCATCACCGTGGCGCGGTTCAGCGCCCCGCCGCCGACGGCCGGGACGCCGAAGGTGCGCACGCGCCGCTCCGGCACGCGCCTGACCGTCACCTGGAGTGCGGCGCGGCACGCCGCCCGCTACGAGGTGACCATCGAGACCGGCACGGGCCGGCGGCTGTCGCTGACGCCCGCGGGCAAGCGGCGGTCGGTCCGGATGGGCGGCTTCAGGAGCGGCGAGGGCGCGACCGTCCGCGTCGTCGCGCTGACCGAGGCGGGCCGTCGCGGCAGACCAGGCACCGCGCGCGCGAAGGGCGCGCTCCGCTACCGGACGGTGAAGGCGAAGCAGCGCAAGCCGGTCGTCACGAAGAAGCGCAGACCGGCGCGCCGGTAGCCGCCGGGGCGGCGGACGGCTACGTGCGCTGAAGCCGCCGGCTCCAGCGCTCCTCGATGCGCGCGAAGCGCCAGACCGCCAGGGCGGTGATCCAGGTCACCAGGAACAGCGCGACGATCACGTAGCCCACGTCGTTGAGGTCCAGGGCCGCGACCCGGTCCCAGACCCCTCCGGTGAGGCCGAGCCGGGCCTGCAGCACGGCGGCCAGCTCGATGACGCCGACGAGGAGGGCCACGGCCGCGGACAGGGCGGTGACGGTGATGTTGTAGAAGACCTTGCGCACAGGCTTGGAGAAGGCCCAGCCGTAGGCGAAGTTCATGAAGGCGCCGTCGATGGTGTCGAGCAGGCACATGCCGGCGGCGAACAGCACCGGGAGGCACAGGATCGCGTAGATCGGCAGGCCGCCGACGGCGGCGGCCCCCGCGGTCGCCAGCAGCGCGATCTCGGTCGCGGTGTCGAAGCCCAGGCCGAACAGCACCCCCAGCGGGTACATCTGCCACGAGGCGCGGATCCCGTCGGTCGCCCGGCCCAGGATGCGGTTCATGAACCCGCGGCTGCGCAGCTGCTGCTCGAGCTGGGCCTCGTCGTACTCGCCGTGGCGCATGCGGCGGAACACCTGCACGATCCCGACGAGGACGACCAGGTTGATCACCCCGATCGCCACGAGGAAGACGCCGGACACGCTCGGGCCGATGAGGCCCGTCACCGTGTGCAGCGTCGAGCTGTCGTCGGCGACCGCGCCGCTGAGGCCGCGGATGCCCAGCGCGAACGCCGCGGCGAGCAGGAACACGATCGTGGAGTGGCCGAGCGAGAAGAAGAACCCGACGGCGAGCGGCCGCTGGCCGTCGGTCATCAGCTTGCGCGTGGTGTTGTCGATCGCCGCGATGTGATCGGCGTCGAAGGCGTGGCGCATCCCCAGCGTGTACGCGGTGATCCCGACCCCGATCCCGAACGCGCCGGTCGTGCCCAGCGTCAGGCGCGCGGGCAGGACCACGAGGAAGAGCAGGCCGAACCCGATCACGTGCAGGCCGAGGATCGCCAGGGCCAGCAGCCCGGCCCTCCGCCACTCCGGCCCCGTCAGGCCGCTGCGGACCCTCGTCCACCGGGTACCCACGTCCACGTCAGCAGATCCTCGGGAGCTGTTCGCCGAGCGGGCGGTCGACGACGCGCGTGGCGCCGATCCCGGTGCGGGCGGTGACGATGCCGGGGTGCTCGCCGGTCACCGCGCCGATGACGGCGGCGCCAGCGCCCGCGGGGGTCCCGCGCATCGCTGCGAGGACGGCGCCGGCCGCCGCGGGGTCGACGAACGCGACGAGCCGGCCCTCGTTGGCGACCTGCATCGGGTCGAGGCCGAGGAAGCCGCAGGCGGCCCGGACCGCCTCGGGGACCGGGATGGCGTGCTCGTCGAGCCGCACGCCGACGCCGGCGGTCGCCGCGATCTCGCAGACGCTGGCCGCCAGGCCGCCGCGCGTCGGGTCACGCAGGACGTGGAGGTCGGCGGGGCCGGGCGCGGCCGCGAGCATCGTCGCCACGAGGTCGTTCAGCGGCGCCGTGTCGGAGTGCAGCTCGGTCCCGAACTCGAGCCCCTCGCGGACGCTCATCACGGCGACGCCGTGCATCCCGATCGGCCCGCTGACGATGATCGCGTCCCCCGGCGCCGCGCGCTCGGGGCGCAGGTCCACGCCCTGCGGGATCACGCCGACGCCCGCCGTGTTGACGTACAGGCCGTCGCCCTTGCCGCTCTCGACGACCTTCGTGTCGCCCGTCACGAGCCGCACGCCCGCCGCGCTCGCGGCGGCGCCCATGGTCAGGGCGATGCGCCCGAGCGCATCGAGGTCGAGCCCCTCCTCGAGCACGAAGCCCGTGGAGAGCGCCAGCGGGCGCGCTCCCACCATCGCGAGGTCGTTCACCGTCCCGTTGACGGCGAGGTCACCGATGTTGCCGCCGGGGAAGAACAGGGGGCGCACGACGTAGGTGTCGGTGGTGAAGGCCAGCCGTGCGCCGCCGACCTCCAGGACGGCGGCGTCGGTCGGGGTCGCCCCGCGGGCCGCCTCGCCGAAGGCCGGCAGGAACAGGTGCTCGATCAGCTCGCCGGAGAGCACCCCGCCGCCCCCGTGCCCGAGCACCACCCGGTCCTGGGAGCGCAACGGCGCCGGGCAGGTCCAGGTGGCCGGGTCGATCGTCGTGCCGTCAGCCATGGGACACCGCCGGGGCGGGGTCGAGCCGCCGGTACTGGAAGTAGGCCGCGCAGGCGCCCTCGCTGGAGACCATCGGCGCTCCGAGCGGGGTGCGCGGCGTGCACGCGGTGCCGAAGGCCGGACAGGCGCTCGGCTTGATCAGCCCCTGGAGCACCTCGCCCGCGCGGCACTCCGAGGATTCGGGCACGCGCAGGTCCTCGAGCGCGAACCGCTTCGTCGCGTCGAAGTCCGCGTACTCCTCCGACAGGTTCCAGCCGCTGTCCGGGATCTCCCCGATACCGCGCCAGCGACGGTCCGACACGGTGAAGACCCGCTCGAGCATCGCGCGGGCGGTCGGGTTGCCGTCGGCGTGGACGGCGCGGGCGTAGGCGTTCTCGACCTCCGCCCGCCCTGCCTCGAGCTGCAGGATGCAGCGCCGGATCCCCTCCAGGACGTCGAGCGGCTCGAAGCCCGTGATGACGATCGGGACGCCGTAGCGGGCCGCGAGGGGCTCGTACTGCCACGAGCCCATGACCGTGCAGACGTGACCCGCCGCCAGGAAGCCGTTGACCCGGCACTCCGGGGAGCTCATGATCGCCTCGATCGCCGGCGGGACGAGGACGTGGCTGACGAGCATCGAGAAGTTGCGCAGGCCGCGCTCGCGGGCCTGGTGGACGGCCATCGCGTTGGCGGGCGCGGTCGTCTCGAACCCGACCCCGAAGAAGACGACCTCGCGGTCGGGGTTGTCGGCGGCGACCTGCACCGCGTCGAGCGGCGAGTAGACGACGCGCACGTCGCCGCCCTGGGCCTTGACGGCGAAGAGGTCCTGCGCGCTGCCGGGGACGCGGAGCATGTCGCCGAACGAGCAGAAGATGACCTCGGGGCGCGCGGCGATCCGCAGCCCGCGGTCGATCATCTCCAGCGGGGTGACGCAGACGGGGCAGCCCGGCCCGTGGATCAGCTCGATCCCGTCCGGCAGCACCTGGTCGATGCCGTTGCGGATGATCGAGTGCGTCTGCCCGCCGCAGACCTCCATGATCGCCCAGGGCCGGGTGGTGGCCGCGGCGATCTCCGCGAGCAGGCGCTGGGCCAGCGCCGGATCCTGGAACTCGTCGAGGTACTTCATGGGGTGGCCTCCTCGCCCGCGACGCCCAGCTCCTCCTCGAGCAGCCCGAGCTGCGCGAACAGCTCGAGGCTCTCCAGCGCCGAGGCCTCGTCCAGGCGGGTGAGGGCGAAGCCGGCGTGGACGATCGTGTAGTCGCCGATCCCGACGTCGGGCACGTAGACCAGGCACACGGACTTGGTGACCCCGCCGAAGTCGACGGTCGCCATGCGCGTGCCGTGCTCGTCGTGCACGCTGACGACGCGTCCGGGGATGCCCAGGCACATGTGCGTTACCTCCAGCTCGTGGTCGCGCCGGCCGGGTGGCCGGCGATGGTGGCCTGGGCGAGGGCCAGGCCGCCGTCTCCTGCGGGGTCCCTAAGGTGCTAGAGGACCGCGACCTCGCGGGCCGGCCGCCGGTCGCGGCAGAGCCCGGCCAGCAGCGTGTTCTGGAAGACCCCGCCGGTCAGCCCGGCGGTGGTCAACCCCTCGTCCGCGGCCGTGCGCGCGGCGAGGTCGGCGGCGGCCTCGGCGACGGCGTGGTGGAACCCGAGAGCCAGTGCCGCGCGATCGGTCCCGTCGTCCATCCCCCGGACGAGCGCGGCGAGGAGCGGCCCCGGGTCCAGGACGCCGTCGTCGCCGGCGTCGAGGCGCAGCCCCGGGGCGGGCGCCGCGGCCGCTGCGGCGAGGGCCTCGAGCTCGATCGCCGCCTGTCCCTCGTACGTGACGCGGTGGCGCACGTCCAGCAGCGAGGCGGCCACGTCGAACAGCCGGCCCATGCTGGTCGTCGGGACGATGCCCGTGCCGGTCTGCACCTGCCGGGCGATGACCCGGCGCTCGACCGCGTCGGCGGCGCGCACCGGCGCGAGTCGCTCGTCGAGCGCCAGCCCGCAGGCGCTGAGGTAGGCGATCGCGGTGCGGCACGGGTTGCGCACGCCCGCGTCGCCGCCCGGCAGGGGCAGCTCCCGCAGCCGCCCCGCGCGGACGCAGCGCGTGTACCCGGCGACGAGCAGCTCCCCGCCCCAGGCCGCGGCGCCCTGACCGCTGGCGGCGGGCCCGTATCCGGTGCCGTCGAAGACGAGCGCCACGAGCGGCGTCTCGCCGTCGAGCCCGTGCTCGGCCATCAGCGAGGCGGCGTGCGCGTGATGATGCTGGACCTCGACGACGCGCAGGCCGTCGCCCTGCTCGTGGGCCCAGCGGCGGGAGAGGTAGCCCGGGTGGCGGTCGGCGGCGATCACCTGCGGGGCGATCCGGTACATGGTCCGGAAGGCCGCGACGGCGCGCTCCAGCACCTGGAGCGTCTCGAGGTTCTCGACGTCCCCGATGTGCTGGCTCATCCAGGCGCGGCGGCCTTCGGCGAGGCAGAACGTCGCCTTCAGCTCGCCGCCCAGCGCAAGGGTCGGCGCCACGTCGAACGGCAGGCGCAGCGGCAGCGGCGCGTATCCGCGCGAGCGGCGCACCGGCAGCTCGCGGTCCCCCACGACCCGGACGACGGAGTCGTCGCAGGGGAGCGCGATCTCGCGGTCGTGGACGAGGAAGGCGTCGGCGAGGTCCCCGAGCCGGGCGCGCGCCTCGGCGTCGTCGGTGCAGAGCGGCTCCCCGGAGCGGTTGCCCGAGGTGGCGACGATCGCGGCCGGCGGGGCGACGTCGGCACCCGGGACGGGGCGCAGGAGCAGGTGGTGCAGCGCGGAGGAGGGGAGCATCACCCCGAGGTCGGGGTTGCCCGGCGCCACGTGCGCGCTCACCGGGGCGCCGGTCGTCCGTCGCGCCAGGACGATGGGGCGTGCCGGGCCGGCCAGGGAGGCTTCGGCGGC
>CAZXNX010000081.1:0-1583 GCA_964642225.1 uncultured Solirubrobacteraceae bacterium
CCGGCGCGCTGTGGGAGCTGGCCCGGGCGCGCGCGGCCGAACTGCCGATCCCGCTGGAGGCCGTGCACACCCGCGGAGGGTCGGACGCGAGCTTCGCGGCGGCCCTCGGGGTCGAGACCCTGGACGGGCTGGGACCCATCTGCCACGACTCGTGCGCCCGCGGCGAACGGATCGAGATCAGCAGCCTCGCGGACCGCGGCGCGGTGTTCGCGGGACTGCTGCTGGACCTCGCCGCGCGGGCCCGCTGAGTTTCTGCCAACACCCGTTGGTCATATGCCATACTCGCCGCACTGACGTCCGCTCCGGAGGAACCCCGTGCCGCCTGCCATCCCGTCCAAGACCGACGTGCTCGTCATCGGAGCGGGGGTGCACGGCCTCTCCACCGCCTGGCACCTGGCGCAGAGCGGCACCGACGTGCTCGTGGTCGACAAGACCGGGGTGGCCGCGGGGGCGTCCGGCATCGCCTGCGGCATCGTGCGCAACAACTACTTCCAGCCCGCGATGGGCGAGCTGATGGCCGCCTGCGTGGAGATCTGGGAGGAGCACGCCGAGGCCCTGAGTTACCACCCGAGCGGGTACATCGCGCTCGGTCCGCAGAACCAGGAGTCCGACCTGCAGGAGGTCTTCGAGCGGCACGAGCGCCTCGGCTACCCCGCGGAGCTGATCGTCGGCGAGGCGGCGGTGCACGCCCACATGAGCGCGCTGTTCCCGGACTGGCGGGCGCGCGGGCTGACGGTCTGCCTGCACGAGACGGCGGGCGGCTTCGCCTACAACCGCCCGGCGATCGAGGGCCTGGCCGGCCTCGCCCAGGCGGCGGGCGCCCAGATCGCCACGGGCGTCGAGGTCGTCGGCTTCGACCGCGACCAGTCCGGCGCCGTCACCGCGGTGCGCACAAACGGGGGCACGATCGAGGTCGAGCAGGTCGTGGTCGCCGTCGGCCCGTGGATCCCCGACCTGTGGGAGATGCTCGGCCAGCCCGACACCCTCGACGTGCGCCAGCCCGACGGCGCCGTCGCCCACGACGTGCCGATGTGGTCGGCCTGGTACCTGCAGGAGGGCGAGGTCGACGTCGATCCCGCCACCTTCGTGACGTCCACGGGCGCCCCGTCGCCGGTCCTGCACGTCGACAGCGCCGCGCCGCTGCTGGACGACGGCGGGCGCCTCATCACCGACGAGCCGTGGGGCATCTACGTCAAGCCGGACAAGGACTCCGTCCAGGGCGGCGCCGCGCCGATCGCCCTCGAGGAGCTCCCCGAGGTGGACCCGTACCCGGCCGGCAACGTCGACGACGAGTTCCCGGACATGTGGTGCGCGGCGCTCTCCCACTGCCTTGGCCGCTTCGAGAACGTCCGGCCGAAGTACCGGCAGGTGCGCTCCGGGGGCCTGGGCTCCTTCACCGCCGACAGCTTCCCCGTCTTCGACTACGCGCTGCCCAACGTCTACGTCGCGGCGGACTCCAACCACGGCTTCAAGATGATCGCCGTCGGCCGCGAGATCGCCGCCACCCTGGCCGGCGGGCACTCGACGCTGCTGCACCCGTTCCGGCTGGACCGGTTCGCCACCGGGGACCTGCACCCGGTGTC
>CAZXNX010000081.1:1683-9178 GCA_964642225.1 uncultured Solirubrobacteraceae bacterium
CCTACGCGTTGGGGGTCGGCGCCTTGGCGGGGAAGGTCGAGGCCCCCGCGTAGCCCTTGCCGTGGAACTCGCGGTCGACCATCGCCTGCCCGACCTGCTGCATGTACTGCTCGTCCCGTGAGTGGAGGGTGAACACCCGCACGTCGCGGTAGATCCGCTCCAGCTCGTAGGTGCGGAAGGTCGACCGGGCGCCGCAGATCTCGAACGCCCGCTGGCTGTTGTCCAGCGCGACGTGCTTGGCCAGGTGCAGGGTGCGGATCGACGCGAGCTCCGCCTCGTCGAACCTCCCCTCCTCCCACAGCAGGGCCGTGGCGGTCAGGGCCGACTGCGCCGCGTAGAGCGCCGAGGACATCGTCCCCAGGCTCACGCGGGTGTACTCCGAGCCGGCGAGCTCCGGGCGCTCGCGCACCCAGTCGGTGGCGAAGTCCAGCGCCGCCTCGGCCGCGCCCATGTGGCTGGCCGCGAAGGCGAGGGTGAACGTGCGCGGGTCGCTGCTCGTCCAGGCGCCCGGCGCCCCGATGAGCCGCTCCGGCGGCACCACGTAGTCCTCGATCTTCACACTCCACGAGACGGTGGCGCGCATGCCCAGCACGTCCCACTGGTCGATCAGCGTGACCTCGGGGGCGGTGCGCGGCACCATCGCGATGATCGCGCGGTCCTGGTACGGGCCGGCCCCCGGGATCGCCGTCCAGATCAGCAGCTCGTCCGCGCCCGGGGCGAGCGACGCGAAGAACTTGTTGCACGTCAGGTGCCAGCCGTCCTCGTGCTCCTCCAGCTCGCTGCGGGCGATGTCGGCGAGCTTGCCGGTCGGCTTGGCCTCGCTGCCGACGGAGGCCAGCAGCTTCCCCTCGGCGACGATGTCGGGCAGCAGGATGCGCTGCTGCTCCGGGGTGGCCAGCCGGGAGACGATGCCGAGCGCGTGGCTGTGGACCTGCAGGAGCTGGCCCGTGGAGCTGTCGATCCGGCCGAGGCGCCGCAGGATCTCGTAGTAGTCGCGGTAGTTGTGGCCCCACCACATGTCGTCGCCGCCGAACGCGGCCGGGGCGGTCAGGGCCAGGAGCCCGGCCTCGCGCAGCTCGGCGAAGTTCTCCGCGGGGAAGGCCGCCGCGTCGTCCAGCTCCCGCGCGCGGGCACGGAAGCCGTCGGCGAGGGCGTCGAGGCGGCGCAGCCGCTCCGCCTGGTCCGTGTTCAAGGCGTTCATGCTCACAGCTCCTTGGCGTAGGCCTGGTTGTGCTCCTTCAGCTTCTGGTCCGTCCCGAGGAAGGCATGCTTGCTCATGTCGGGGCTGTAGCGGCTCGCCGCCGGCGTGCGGCCCAGGGCCTCCGCCATGCTCCGGGTGAAGTGCGGGGCGTTCCCGCAGCACACGCCGAGGTAGTTGACGCCGAGGGCGTGCGCGGCCGAGGCGAACTCGGCGATCTCATACCGGTTGGTCTGCAGCGGGTCCAGCGCGGTCGGGAAGGGGCGGCCGCCGGGGATCTCGCACGTGCACGCGTCATCGGTCAGCGACTGGAAGCTCGGCTCGGCGTCGCTCGTGCGGTACGGCACGGGCACGGCGGCCACGTGGCAGTCGACGGCCTCGCGGATCGCGGCCATCAGCGGGAGCATGGTCTGCGGGCCGCGGATGCAGTTGAGGCCCACGACGTCGGCGCCGGCGTCGGCCAGGCGCTTGCAGGTCTCCTCGGGGCTCCAGCCCTCGCGGACCTCGGGGGCCCGGTGGATGGAGAGGGTGATGACCGAGGGAAGGCCGGTCTCCTTGATCACGTCGAGCGCCATCAGCGCCTCCTCGCCCCACGAGAACGTCTCGCCGATGATGAGGTCCACGCCGGCCTCGACCATCCAGCCGACCTGCTCCTCGAACATCGCGCGGACGGCCGCGCGGCTCTCGGCGTCGGGGCCGAACGCGTTGGTGTTGCAGAGGTTGCAGGCGGCCAGTGTGCCGGTGTCCCGCGCGACCTTGGTCGCCAGGTCCAGCGCGCCCTTGTTCAGCGGCTCGAGCAGGTGCTCCTTGTCGATGATGCGCAGCTTCTCGCGGTGCCCGTAGTACGTGAACGCCTCGACGATGTCGGAGCCCGCGTGGACGAACTCGCGGTGGAGGCCCTCGACCATGTCGGGGTGCTCCAGGACGATCTCGGGGACGAAGGCGCCGGCCTGGAGGTAGCCGCGGCGCTCGAACTCGAAGAGGTACCCCTCGGCGCAGATCACCGGACCCTCGTCAAGCCGTTCCAGCAGGCCCTTGGTGGTGCGTTCGGTGGTCATTCGGTGACGAACTCCTCGATGGGGGTTGGTGGTGGTGCGTACAGGTCTTCACGGCGGTCGGCGAACACGTCGTTGCGCTCGCCCCACGCCTTGTCCCGGGCCTGGCCCGGGTCGATGTCGGCGACGAGCAGGGCGGGGCCGGTGGAGGGCCCGGCCAGCACGTCCCCGGTGGGGTCGACGATCACGCTCGCCTCGGCCCAGCGGACGCCGCGCTCCTCGCCGGTGCGGTCCGCCTGGACGAGGAACACGCGGTTGGCGTTCGCCGCGGCCATGGCGATGGCGATCTCGATCGGCACGGGCGACGTCGGTCGCGGCGGGGCGGGTGAGTTCATGGGGACGGCCACGATGTCGGCCCCGCCCAGGGCCAGGCGCCGGATGTGCTCGGGGAAGGCGGCGTCGTAACAGACGGCCAGGCCGATCCGCCCGAGCGCGGTGTCGATCACGGGCGCGGGCGCGTCACCCGCCAGGAAGATGTCCGCCTCGCGATCCCACAGGTGGGTCTTGCGGTAGACGGCGCGGACCCCCGTGGGGTCGACGACCACGGCGCTGTTGCGCAGGGCGCCGTCCGCGTCGCGCTCGCAGAGGCCGCCGACGACCACGAGGTCGTGCGCGGCGGCGGCCGCCACCCAGCCCCGGACGGTCGGCCCGTCGATCGGCTCGGCGGACGCCGCGGCCTCCGCCGCGCCGGCGAACACGTAGCCGCTGTTGCACAGCTCGGGCAGGACGACGAGGCGGGCGCCCTGGCCGGCGGCGACGGCGAGGGCCGCCACGGCCCGATCCCGGTTGCCGGTGGCGTCACCGAGCACCGGCCCGAGCTGCGCGGACGCGACGCGGACGGTGGTGGGAGCGGAGGCGGGGGCGGTGTCGTCCAACACCTGATGGTTATACGGCAACGCTGTGCGCCCGGTCAAGGTCCCGGCGGCCCGGCCGCGTTCGGGCCGCATGCGGCGGTGATATCTTCCCCGCTCAACGCGCGTTGGGTATGTGGCCCAGCATCTTCCGCCGAGGGACAGACCGTGGCATCCGACCGTGAGACCAGTATCCGCCGGGGCATCGACGTGCTTCTGTCGCTGGGCTCGGAGGAGGCCGTCGCGCAGGGCGGGATGGGCGTCACGCGGATCAGCGAGACCCTGGGCCGCGAGAAGAGCCAGGTCTCCCGGGCGCTCAAGGCCCTCGCGGAGTCGGGCCTGGTGGAGCGCAACCGCGACGCGCTCACCTATCGCCTCGGCTGGCGGATCTACGCGCTGGCGCAGCTCGCCGGCGAGCCGCGGCTGCTCGAGGAGGCCGGGCCCCGCCTGCGCCGCCTCGCCGCCGAGACGCAGGAGCGGGCCCACTTCTCCGTGCTCCAGGGCAGCGAGGTCCTGACCCTGCTGTCCGAGTCGCCGGGCCGCGCCGTCGAGGCCGTCGGCTGGGTCGGCCGCGTCACCCCCGCCTACTGCACCTCCGCCGGCCAAGCGCTCCTGCTGGACCACGACCGCGAGGCGCTGGAGCTCGTGTTCGCCGGGGCCGACCTGGCCCAGCGCGCCCGGAACACGCCCACCGACCTGGACACGCTGGACGAGCGGCTGGCCGCCGGCCGCGAGGCGGGCGCGGTGCTCGTCTCCGAGGAGTTCGAGAGCGGGCTCGTCGCCGCCGCCGCCCCGGTGCGGGACGCGACGGGGACGATCGTGGGGGCGTTCAACGTCTCCGCCCCGACCTTCCGGGTCGAGGGCCACGAGGCGGACCTGCTCGACGCCGTGCGCGAGGCGGCCGCGGACCTGTCGGCCGCCATCGCCGCCGGGGCGATGGACCCGGGCGACGCGCCCGTCAGCGTGGACTGACGCCTCCCGTGTCCGCCGCGCAGCTCGACTTCATCCGCGGCCTGCAGTGGGCGGACGTTCCCGCCCCGGTCCGGGAGCACACCCGCCTGCTGCTGGCCGACCTCGCCGCGGTGTGCGTCGCCGGCCGTCCCGCTCCCGCGACCCGGATGGCGGCGGACTACGCCGCCGCCGTGCATCCCGGGGATGCGGCGACGGCGCTCTTCGACGACCGCCGCCTCGGCGCGGTCGGCGCGGCGTGGGCCAACGGCGTGCTCGCCAACGTGCTCGACCTCGACGACGGCCACCGCCTCACCAAGG
Source organism: uncultured Solirubrobacteraceae bacterium (assembly GCA_964642225.1). Taxonomy (GTDB): domain Bacteria; phylum Actinomycetota; class Thermoleophilia; order Solirubrobacterales; family Solirubrobacteraceae; genus JBBQCW01. Next base: position 6,057 of record CAZXNX010000081.1, read on the forward strand.
GCCATCCGGGGGCCGTGATCATCCCCGCCGCCCTCGCGGCCGCCCAGCACGTGGACGCCACCGCCGAGGAGTTCCTGGCCGCGGTCGTCGTCGGGTACGAGGTGTCGATCCGCGCCGGCGTGGCGCTGCACGCCCGCGACGACGGCTACCACGCCTCAGGGGCGTGGGGCGGCCTCGGCGCGGCGGCCGCCACGGCCCGGCTCCTGGGCCTCGGCGCCGACGAGACCCGCCACGCGCTCGGGCTGGCGGAGTACCACGCGCCCATCGCCCACATCATGCGGTCGGTCGCCCAGCCGGCGATGACCAAGGACGCGTGCGCGTGGGGCGCGGCGGTCGGGGTCTCCTCCGCGCTGATGGCCGCCGGGGGGTTCACGTCGGTGGACGCGGCGTACCTCCAGGAGGACGACGGCGAGCTCGGGAGCACGTGGCGGCTGCGGGAGCTGTACCTGAAGGCCTATCCGTGCTGCCGGTGGTCGCAGGGCGGCATCCGGGCCGCCCTGGAGGCGCGGGCGGCCGGTGCGTTCGCCGTGGACGACGTCGAGCGGGTCGCCATCCGCACCTTCGCCGCCGCCGACGCGCTCGCGAGGGTCGCGCCGGCCACCACCGAGGAGGCGCAGTACAACCTCGTCTGGCCGGTGGCCACCGTCGTGGCCACCGGGGCGTTCACCGTCGGCGACGTGCTCGGTCCCTGGGACGACCCCGTGGTCGCGGCGCTCGCGGCCCGCACCGAGGTCGTGGTCGACCCGGCCCTGACGGCGGCCTTCCCGGCCCGGCGCCTGACCGCCGTGGAGATCGTCCTGCGCGACGGCCGCCGCCTCGCCGCCGGCCCGCTCCAGGCGCGCGGCGAGCCGGGCGAGCCCGGCTGGGCCGACGTCGTCACCGAGAAGGTCACCGCGCTCGTCGACCCTGCCCGCGACCTCTCCCACGACCTGCCGTCCACCCTGCGCACCGCCGATGCCGGCCAGCTGGTCGGCCTCCTGTGCGCGCCGATCCTCCCGGGACCCACCCATGCCTGAGCTGCGCCTCGCCGACGTCACGCTGACCTACGAGCAGTCGGGGGCGGGGCCCGACGTCGTGTGGCTGGCGGCCGGCGACAACCCCGGCGCCAACTGGCGCCGCTACCAGACCCCGGCCTTCGAGCCCGGCTACCGCAACACGACGTACGACGCCCGCGGGGCCGGGACGACCGTGTCGCAGAGCGCGCCGCCCTGGGACATCCCCGTGCACGCCGCCGACGTCGCGGCGCTGATCCAGGCGGTGTGCGACGGGCCCGCCTTCCTCGTCGGGCTCTCGATGGGCTCGCTCACCGCCGTGCAGCTGGCGCACGACCGGCCCGACCTCGTTCGTGCCGCGGTGGTCATGGGCACCTGCGTGAAGAAGACCGGCTTCATCCGCGAGTGGGAGCAGGCGGAGATCGATCTGCGCCGGGCCGGCGGCGAGCTGCCGGCCGCGTTCGCCACCGCGCACTACGCGATGCAGTACTACCCCGCCGAGGTGCTGGGGGACGACGAGGTGTGGGCCCGCATCAAGCCGTTCGTGGAGACGGACTTCGCCGACCGGGACGGCGCGATGCTCGCCGCGCAGTGGCAGGCCTGTCTGGACTTCGACTCGACCGAGCTGCTGCCGGAGACCCGCGTGCCGATCCACGCCGTCGCCTTCTCCCAGGACGTGCAGACGCCGCCGCAGCGCGTGCGCGAGGTGGCCGAGCTGGCGCAGGACGGGCACTTCCACCTGCTGGAGGGCCTGGGCCACGGCTCGGCGTTCGGCCACCGGCCGGACGACGTCAACGCCTGCGTGCGCGCGATCCTCGACGCGGAGGTCGCGCGGATCGCCTGACCGCGCGCGGCGGGGGCGCTACTCGTCCTCGTCGAGGTTGATCATCACGTGCTTGAGCGTGGTCATCTCCTCGAGGGAGAAGACCGACAGGTCGCTGCCGTGGCCGGAGTCGCGGCGGCCGCCGTGCGGCATCTCGGTGATCGTGTGGCCGTGCTCGTTGACCCACACGGCGCCGAAGTCCAGGTCCCGCGTGAAGCGCATGGCGCGGGCGATGTCGCGGGTCCACACCGAGGCGCCGAGGCCGTAGCGCACGTCGTTGGCCCAGGCCAGCGCCTCCGCGTCGCTCGCGGCGCGCTGCACGGTCACGACGGGGCCGAAGATCTCGTTCTGGACGATCTCGGAGTCCTGGGCGGCGCCGGTCACGATCACCGGCGCGGAGAAGAAGCCGTCACCGTCGAAGCGGCCCGCGCCGCGCACCTCGGCGCCGGCGCTCGTGGCGCGGTCCAGGAAGCCGGCGACGCGCGCCTGCTGGCGGGCGGAGACGACCGGCCCCATGTCGACCTCGCCCTGGGCAGGGTCGCCCACGCGCAGGGAGGCGACGGCGGGCTCCAGCGCGTCGACGAGGTCGCCGTAGACGCGGTCGGTGGCGATCACGCGGCAGGCGGCCAGGCAGTCCTGCCCGGAGTTCCAGTAGCCCGCGACCTTGATCGCGTCGGCCACGACGGCCGGGTCGACGTCGTCGAGGACGACGACGGGCGCCTTGCCCCCGAGCTCCAGATGGGTGCGCTTGAGCGACTGGGCCGCGGCCGTCGCGACGGCCTGGCCGGTGCCGACGTCGCCGGTCACCGCCACGAGCCGGATCGCGGGGTGCGCGGCGATCGCCGCCCCGGCGTCGCGGCCGTAGCCGGTGACGATCTCCAGCACGCCTGGAGGCAGGATGTCCCGGGCCAGCTCGGCGACGCGCAGGATCGACAACGGGGTCAGCTCGGAGGGCTTGAGGACGACCACGTTGCCGGCCGCCAGCGCGGGCCCGAGCTTGTAGCAGGCCATCATCAGCGGGTAGTTCCACGGCACGATGGCGCCGACGATGCCGAGCGGCTCGCGGCGGATGAACGACGTGCGGCCGGGGACGTACTCGGCGGCGGGCGCGCCGGTCATGGTGCGGGCGGCGCCCGCGAAGAAGCGCAGGATGTCGGAGGAGCCATCGATCTCCTCGGCGGCGAAGCCGAGCGGCTTGCCGACGTTGGCGCTCTCCAGCGCGGCCAGCTCGTCGCGGTGGGCGTCGAGCAGGTCGGCCAGCGCGAGCAGCACGCCGGCCCGCTCGCCGGGCGGGCGCCGGCCCCAGT
>CAZXNX010000082.1:0-6975 GCA_964642225.1 uncultured Solirubrobacteraceae bacterium
GTCCGGGTCCGGCCGTCCACGCGGGCGCTCAGCCGCACGGAGGGCCGGCACGCGGTGGTGCCCACGCAGCGCAGCGCCAGCGCGACGCGGCCACGGCCGTCCAGCCGCAGCGGCGAGGCGGCGCGGATGCTGATGCGGCCGGGGACGACGGCCGGCGGGACCGGCGTGGTCACAGGCGGCGGGTCGGGCGTGGTGACGGGGGGATCGACGACGGGGTCGGGCAGCGGTGGATCGGTCTCCGGCGCGAGCGCGGTCGACGTCCACACCGGGCTGGAGTAGGCGATCGGCTCGGTGCCCCGGCGGGCGCGCACGTAGTACCAGCGCTGCGCGACATCGGCGGTCAGGTCGGCCGACAGGGTCTCGTCGCCGGTGGCGATCACCGCGCCGCCGCTGGTGATCAGGTCCAGGTGCAGGTCGTCGCCCTCGGCCGGGGGCGCGCTCACGGTGGCGGCCACGTGCAGCGGGGCGCCCTGGGTGGCGTCGAAGCGCGTGCCCATCGGCCGGTCGTCGACGGTGAAGGTGAGCCGGATGCCGTGGCGGCGCACGGCGTAGAACCGGCGCTCGAGCATCGCCGCCTTCAGGTCGGCCCGGGAGCGGCCCGCGGCGAGGATCACCGTCTTGCCCCGGGTGGGACCGCCCCAGTCGTCGGCCTTGTCGTGCCCGAGGTCCTCGGCCCCGACGGCCCCGACGTGCCAGCCGCGGTCCAGGGCGTGGGCGTACCACCCGCCCGCGGGCGGGTTGCCCTTGGCGCCGTCGCTGCCGTAGTCGGTCCGGTCGTTGAACGTCTCGATCCCCACCACCTGCTGGTCGGCCGAGTGGCGGAAGGCGAAGTCGTGCCAGTTGAACTCGGGGGTGCCGGGCGCGCCCTTGGCTCCCGGGTGGTTGAAGGTGGCGATCCCGTCGCCCCCGCCCCCGTCCGCGGCCGGCCGGTTCAGCCACTTCCACAGCACGTCCGGCGTGCCGCCGTCCGCCTTGGCGTTGGTGACCTGGCTGGAGAAGTACACGTTGACGTGGCCGAAGACGTCGGACGTCCACTCGAAGCCCCGGAAGGCGGTGAAGGTGGGGGTGCTCGCCGCGTCGGCCTGCTCGAGCGTCGCCGGCCACTTGCGGTAGGAGTCGGCCGGGGTGACGGGGTCGGCCTCGCGGCAGGCGTTGATGTCCTGGGCGCAGTAGGTCGAGAACACGAACGGGAGGAACACGTTGTCGGAGTGGTCGGCGCTGCCCATGAAGTCCAGGCCCTCGTCGCGGCCCGCGGCGAAGTAGGTGCGCGGGGTGGAGCCGGGCCAGCCGTCGGAGTAGCCGGAGTGCTCGTGCAGGGCGCCCTCCAGCACCAGGGGGTCGGGCGCGGCCCCCGCGGGCCCGGCCGGCGCCAGCACGGCGAGCATCGTGATCACCGCGCCGAGCAGCGCGCCTCGTCCCCGGACAATCCCCATGGGCCAAGCCTAGCCCGCTTGCACACCGGACGTGTGTCGATCCCGTATACGCTCGCGCCACGTCCGCCGACAGAGAGAGGTCTCGCGATGCCCGTGTACAACGAAGCCCAGCTCAGCTCCTACGTCGACCAGATCTTCGCCCGCCTGCAGCGCATCGAGGATCACCTGGCGATCTCGTCCCCCACGTCCGCCGAGCCGTTCGTCCCGGCGTCGGCGTCGGCCCCGGACGACGTCGTCGCGCTGGCCCGCGCCGGGGACCGGATCGGCGCGATCAAGCGCTACCGCGAGATCACCGGGTGCGGCCTGGAGGAGGCACGCACCGTGGTCGCCGGGCTGTAGCCGGCCGGCACCGCAAACCGCGGGGCACCCGGCGCCCGTACTCTCGGGTGATGGCCACCACCCCGCTCACCGCCGCCGATTCTCCTGGCGCGGGGCCGCTCGCCGCCGCCCCCGCCCGCCGGCTCGTCCGCCTCAACGTGATCGTCGGGCTGCTGCACCTGGCGCAGGCCGTGCTCATCCTCGTGCTGGCCAAGCCCGCGTCGCTGCCGGTCAACCTCAGCTACATGACCGGCCCTCCCGGGTCGGGGGACTTCGGCGGCCCGACGACGCTGCTGGACCTGCGGATCGACCTCGCGGTGGCGGCCTTCCTGCTGCTCGCCGCCATCGACCACCTCGCGGTCGTCAGCCCGTGGGCGCGGCGCTGGTACCTGGGCAACGTCGCCCGGGGCGTCAACCCGGCCCGCTGGTGGGAGTACGCGATCAGCGCGTCGCTGATGATCGTGCTCATCGCGATGCTCACCGGGATCACCGAGGGAACCGCGCTGATCGCCCTCTTCGGCGTCAACGCGTCGATGATCCTGTTCGGCCTGGTGATGGAGCAGCGCAACCTCGGCCGCGACCGCGTGGACTGGCGGCCGTTCGTCTACGGCTGCATCGCGGGCGCGGTGCCATGGATCGCGATCACCCTGCAGCTCGTCGTGTCCCAGGACAACAGCGCCGGCGTGCCCGGGTTCGTGTTCGCGATCTTCCTCACGCTGTTCCTCCTCTTCAACACGTTCGCGCTGAACATGTGGATGCAGTACCGCGGGCGCGGGCGCTGGGCCGACCCGGCGTTCGCCGAGCGCGTCTACCTCATCCTCAGCCTCGTGGCCAAGAGCGCCCTGGCCTGGCAGGTCTACTTCGGGGCGCTGGCCGGGAGCTGAGGCTCCGGCTTCGGCTTCGGCGCCGGGGCGGGGCGCCCGCCCGGGAGGAACAGGCTCATCAGCAGGCCGCACAGGATGAAGCCCGCGGCCAGCAAGCCGGTGCGCCGCACCGCCGTGACGAAGGCCTGGTCGAGCGCGTCCGTCTCCGCCGCCGGGGTGCCCGGCACGGCCAGGCTCGTGCCCAGGCTGTCCTCGAAGGCGGTCGCCGTGACGGCGGCGCGGGCCGGCGGCACCGACGCGGCGGTCAGCTCGTCCTTGGCCGCCGAGCCCAGGCTCACCGCCAGCACCGTCCCGAGCATCGCGATGCCCAGGGCCGAGCCGAGCTGCCGGGCCGTGCTCTGCAGCCCCGAGGCCTGCCCGGAGTGGGCGGTCGGCACGTCCACCAGGATCACGTTGGTGAGCTGGGCGGTGGCCAGCCCGACGCCGACCCCGTAGACGAAGAGGATGCCCGCCAGCTCCAGCTCGGTGAGCGTGGTGGAGGCGGCCAGCGCGAAGGCCCCGACGCCCAGCGCCTCCAGCGCCATGCCGGTGCTGACGACCCGGCGGGCGCCGAACCGCTGGGAGAAGAGGGCGGCCCCGGGCCCGGCCACGAAGGCGCCGGCGGCCAGGGCGGCGATGACGACGCCGGTCTTCAGCGCGCTGTAGCCGAGGACGGACTGCAGGAAGAGCGGCAACACGAAGAGCAGGCCGAACTCTCCGAGGCTGACGATCAGCGCGGCCGCGCTGCCGAGGCTGAAGCTGCGCAGGCGGAAGAGGCTGAACTCGAGCAGGGCGATGCGGCCGGCCGCCGTGCGCCGGCGCTCCACCACGATGAAGGCCACGAGGGCGAGGACGCCGAGGGCGAAGGCGAAGGGGATGGGGGACACCCCGCCGACCGAGCCCTCGATCGGACCGAGCGACCAGTCGCGCTTGGCCGCCGCCCAGCCGTAGCTGCGGCCCTCGATGAGCCCGAAGATCAGGAGCCCGAGCCCGAGCGCCGACAGCAGCACGCCGGGCACGTCGGTCCCGGCCTCGGCGTCGGGGTCGCGGGTCTCGGGGACGAAGCGCACGGCGCCGGCGACGCAGACCAGCGCGATCGGGATGTTGACGAGGAAGATCCAGCGCCAGTCGACGTCGGTCACCAGCCAGCCGCCGACGAGGGGGCCGAGGGCGGCCATGCCGCCGATCACCGAGCCCCACACCCCGAAGGCGATCGCCCGTTCGCGGCCCTGGAACTGCGCGTTGACGGAGGAGAGGGTGGCCGGCAGGATGGCCGCCCCGCCGACGCCCTGCAGGATGCGTGCGCCGATCAGCGCCGCGCCGCTCTGCGAGATGGCCGCCAGCAGGCTGGCCAGCGCGAAGATCACGATGCCGACCAGGAACACGCGCCGGCGGCCGATGCGGTCGCCGAGACGCCCGAGCGTGAGGAGCAGCGCGGCGAATACCAGCGGGTAGACGGAGTTGATCCACTCCGACTGCGTCGCCGACAGGTGCAGGTCCCGGATGATCGTGGGCAGCGCGACGTTGACGACGGTCGCGTCGACGATGATCACCGACACGCCGAGGCTGAGGACGGCCAGCCCGATCCACCGGCCGCGGCCGGCGGCGGGGTCCGCCTGATCCGGGCGCGTTGGCGTCACGTCCCGCACCCTAGGGCGTCGAGGCGCGTAGCCGCTCTAGCGGCCGCCGTCGATGAGCCGCACGGTGAGGGCCATGAGCTGGATCGCCTGGCGCGAGGCGAGGAACTGGGTGCGCACCCGGTCGTGGGCGGCGGCGCCGATCGCCGCCGCGCGCGCCGGGTCGTGCAGCAGCCGCACGACCGCGTCGCCGAACGCGGTGAGGTCCGTGGGGTCGTCGATGAGGACCCCGTTGATCGTGCTGTCGATCTGGTCCTGGATCCCCCCGACGCGGCTGGCCACCACCGGGCGGCGCTTCCACATCGCCTCGGCGACGGTCAGCCCGAAGCCCTCGGCCAGGCTCTTCTGCACGACGACGGTCGCGTGGCGCTGCAGCGCGTTGACCATCGCCGCGCTCTCGCTGTGGTGCTGGGCGGGCAGGCAGGCCAGGTGCACGCGCCGGCGCACCGCGGGGTCCAACTCGGCACGGGCGATGCGCACGGAGCGCAGCATCCGCTCGGCCTCGGGGTCGTCGGAGACGCCTTCCGGCGACGGGCCGGCCAGCATCAGGCGCACGTCGGGGACGACGGGCGCCACGTGGTCGACGAATCCCCGCATCACGCCGATGGGGTCCTTCAGGGGGTCCCAGCGCGAGACCTGCACGATGAGCCGGTCCTCCAGCGGGACGGGCTCGTCCTGGTCCATGTCCGCCGCGCGGGTGATGATGTCGGCCCGCCAGTCGGCGTGGTAGAAGAGCGGCACGCTGGTCGTCTCGCCGTCGCACAGGCCGGAGATGGCCAGGATCGAGGCGGCGTGGTCGTCGTCGATCACGATGTTCTTCTCGGCGAAGATGTCGATGGCCGGCGCGATCACCGACACGTCGCGGTCGACCAGCTGCGGCGGCACGTAGGCCCAGCGGGAGGAGACGAAGGCGTCGACGTCCTTGAGGTAGGGCAGCAGGAACTGCCAGGCCTCCTCGACCTGCTGGTTCGCGTCGTCCGTGCCGATGTGCGAGCGCCACACGATGTGCACGCCGCAGCGGGCGAGCACCGGCACCATCCCGGCGGTCTGCGGGTCGTTGAGGAACACGACGTCGCCGGGCTTGAGCTCGGTCGACAGCTCCCGGGCGTTGCGCGTGGTCACCCGCCGGTAGACGTCGTCCTGCTCCGGGCCCAACGGCTCCCCGTCGCCCTCGCTCCCGTGGAAGCGGTGGTGCAGGCGCTTGGTGATGGTGAAGAACTCGTGGTCGGCGTCCATCACCACCCAGCGCATGTCCACGCCGGCACCGCGGGCGTGGGCCAGGATCGACACGAGCATCTCCGCCACGCCGCCGCCGGTCGCGGTGGAGTTGACGTTCCAGATCGTGCGGGCCCGGATCTGTCGGAGCGCCTGCGTGGTCGTCGCGGCAAGCTGGCTCCACTCGATCTCTCCTCTTCCCGCTGGGCCGCCAGCGGCGGGACGTGAACGCTCGTCAGCATGGGGTCACGCGTCCTGGTCCAGGATGCGGGAGAACGCCTGGACCATCTGCTGGAGGTACCGCGAGAACAGGAACTGCGCTCGCACCCGCTCGTGCGCGCCATCCCCGAGCGCGTCGGCCCGTCGCGGGTCCTCGAGGAGGGCAACGACCGCTGTGCCGAAGCCCGCCAGGTCGGTCGGATCGTCCACCAGGATGCCGTTCACACCGTCATCGATCAGGCTCCGCAGCCCGCCCACGCGGCTGGCCACCACCGGGCGGCGTTTCCACATCGCCTCGGCCGCCGCCAGCCCGAAGCCCTCGGCCAGGCTCTTCTGGACCACCACGGAGGCGTGGCGCTGCAGCGCGTTGACCATCGCCGCGCTCTCCATCCGCTCGTCCGCCGGGAGGCTGGCCAGGTGGATGCGCCGGCGCACCGGCTCGTCGCAGGCCGCACGGGCTGCCGTGGCATCGGCGAGGACCCCAGAGCCCTCGGGGTCGTCGCTCACGAGGTCGGGGGAAGGGCCCGCGAGCACGAGGCGCGCGTCGGGTACGGCGGGCGCGATGTGGGCGGCAAAGGCCTGGATGACCCCGACCGGGTCCTTCAGCGCGTCCCAGCGCGCGATCTGCACCACGAGCGGGTCCGTGAACTGGATCGGCTCGTCCTGGATCATCCGTGCCCGGCAGGTCACCGCGCTGACATGGCCGTCGTGGGGGGTGAGTATCGGTACGGCGTCGCTCTGACCGTCGATGATGCCGGCCGCGCGCAGCACGGAGGCCACCTGTGGCGGGCCCATGGGGACGTTCTTCTCCATCGAGATGTCGATGGCGGGCTGGATGACGCTGACCCTGCGGTCGGCCAGCTCCGGCGGCACGACGTCCCAGTCGGTGAACTGGAACGCGTGTGCGTCGTCGAGGTAGGGCAGGAGGAAGGCCCACGCCTGGCGCGCCGCGTCGTTGCGGGGGTCGGCGCCCACCCGCAGACGCCACAGCACCAGCGCGCCGGTGTCCCGCAGCAGCGGCGCCATCCCCGCCACCCGGGGCCCGTTGAGGATGATCAGGTCACCCGGCTTGACGACCATCGCCAGTGCGTGTGCGTTGGTCGCGCTGGTCGCCGCGAACACGGCGTGCTCCGCCGACCCGAGCGGGCCCCCGTCGCCGGGGTCGCCCGACAGGCGGTGGTGCAGGCGCTTGCCGACGAGGGAGAACGCCGGGTCGCCGTCGGCCTGCACCCAGCGCAGGTCGACGCCCGCGCTCACGCTGTGCGCCACCACGGAGAAGAGCATCTCGGC
>CAZXNX010000082.1:6985-9117 GCA_964642225.1 uncultured Solirubrobacteraceae bacterium
CCACCCCACCGTGACGGGTGGAGCTGATCGTCCACAGGGTCCGCCCGTCCAGGACGCGCTGCGCACGCCGGCCGGCCTCCACGAGCCGGTCCCACTCGACGAAGGCCTCAACGCGCTCGACGGGAGGCACGAGCACGTCGACGTTCTGCAGCGGACTCATCGCGTCTCACCTCCCCAGGCTGCTGCGTTGTGGCGGAACCCTTCGTGCCGTCCCCGACCCTAGTCCCGTTGGCGCGTCGGCGGCATGGATGGCGCAACACCGCTTTCACATCTCCCGTTCCCCCATCCTGCCGGGCGCATACCGATCGGCTACCGTCGGGACGCAGACTGAAGCCATCAGTCCGCTTCCTGGAGGTACCGCCGTGCGCCGCTCATCCATCCTTCTCCTCTGCATCGCCGGCCTGGCCGCGCTGCTCATCGCGCCGGCCGCCCAGGCCAGGAAGCACACGCCGCCCCGCAAGGGCGGCAAGGTCACCCTCGCGTGGCCCAAGACGACCAAGGGCACCGCCGGCCGCGTCCCCAAGAGCGCGCTGGCCCGCTGGCTGGCCCGCCAGGTCGGCCCGACGAAGCTGCACCCCAAGAAGCGCAAGACCGCGCTCCCGGCCGCCAACCTGCGTCGCTCGATCGCCGCCACGGCGGCCTCGGCCACGGGCGCCCCGGCGACCGACGCCGCCGTCGCCACCACGCCGAACTTCGTCCCGGACGGCGCCCCCGAGAAGCTCCAGCTCATGCGCTCGTTCGACATCCCGGCGGACGACCCGGCCTACACCCGCCTGGAGAACCTCTCCTTCACCTACGACTCGGCCATCGCGGCCATCTCGTTCACCGGCGCCAAGAACACCGCGCAGGCCGCGATGCTGCTGGACCAGCTCGCCGCCCTGCAGCGCACGGACGGCTCGCTGGACCTCGCCTACAACACCGTCAACGGCGACAGCGCCCGCCTGTTCCGCACCGGCACCGTCGCCTGGGTCGGCCTGGCCGCCGTCATCTACAAGCAGGAGACCGGCTCCAAGGCCTACGACGCCCTGGCCAACGGCGCGGCGAAGTGGATCCTCACCCAGCAGGGGACCGATGGCCTGCTGCGCGGCGGTCCGGACGTCAAGTGGGTGTCGACGCAGAACAACATCATCGCCTCGCAGTTCCTCAGCCAGTACAGCGGCAGCGGCCAGACCAACTTCCGCAAGCAGGGGAAGATCATCGGCGAGGCCGTCAGCAAGAACCTGCTCGTCGACGACAACCACTTCATCCAGGGCATCGACGACAACGTGCAGCCGGCCGATGTGCAGGCCCTCGGCGCGCTGCTGCTCCAGCAGCAGGGTGAGAAGGACAAGGCCAACCAGGTGCTCAAGACGATGATCGAGAACGATCGCGTCGGCGGCGTGTCGATCGCCCTGTCCAAGGACCTGGCCACGTACAACATGACGTACCAGGCCGAAGGCCCCTTCACCGGCATGCGGCCCTACGCCGAGAAGGACGCGCCCGACCTCATCTGGTTCGAGTGGACCGTCCAGGCCCGCGTGGCCATGGATCGCCTCGGTTTCAAGGACCCGGAGCTGGCCGCGTCGATGGATGCCTGGACCGCGGTGACCGCCCCCGACAAGCAGGGCCCGCTGGGCGCCAGCGCGACGGCCTCCGACGACCGCTACAACGAGTTCCACGTGTGGCCCGCCTCGGCGGCCGGGTCGTGGCTGCTCCTGCAGCAGACCAAGCCGAGCCTGATCCTCCCGTCCTCGGGCGGCTGAGCGCGACGGGCGGCGGGTCCTCGCGACCCGCCGCCCGCCCGCCGTGGTCGGTCAGTCCACCGCGATGCGGTGGCTGGCCATGAACCGCTCCTGCGGGTCCCACCCGCGGCGCACCTCCCGCAGCCGCGCGTACACCCCGTCGCCGAAGGCGTTGGAGGCGTCGCCTCCGCGCTCGGCGAAGTTGAGGTAGACGGTGCCGGTCGACCACGGCCGCATCGCCGCCACGACGTGCGCGAGACGCTCGTGCAGCGCGGCCGTCAGCTCGGGCGTGATCGGCATCCCCGCGGCGAACAGCAGGAAGGAGCCCTCGAACCGGTCGCGGGCGGCCGCGCCCTGCGGCGCGCGGCCCAGGGCCCCGCCGAGCTGCCGCAGCTCCGCCATCAGCAGCGG
>CAZXNX010000083.1:0-9108 GCA_964642225.1 uncultured Solirubrobacteraceae bacterium
GGGCGATGAGGTCGGGGATCTGGGCGGGCTCCACGCCGGCGTGGGCGCGCACCTCGGCGGCGCCCATGTCGTGGGGACCGTCCTTGCCGCCGCGCGGGAACAGCACGCGGACGTCGTCGTCCACGCACTGGAACATGTCGCGGTCGCCGGTGAACAGCACCGCGCGGCTGCCCGCCTGGCGCTCGAGCCCGGCCAGCGTGCCGAGCAGGTCGTCGGCCTCCAGGTCGCCGGCGTGCAGGGACGGCCAGCCGAAGGCGGCGAAGAAGGCGGGCGCGTCCTCCCACTGCCCCACCAGCTCCTCGGGCATCTCCGGGCGGTCGGCGTGGTAGCCGTCGTACTCGGCGACGCGGTAGGCGGCGGCCTCGGCGCCCCAGCACAGCACCACCGCGCGCGGCGCGACGAGGTCGGCCGCATTGAGGACGAGGTTGGCGGTTCCGAGCAGCGCGTTGACCGGCGTGCCGGCCGACCCCGTGATCGACTTGGGCAGCGCGAAGAACGCGCGGTACATCAGCGAGGGCGTGTCGACGGCGAGCAGCGGCGAGGCGGGGGGCATGGGAGCCTCGCAGGATACGCGGGCACGCTAGGCCGACTGTGCCGACGTGCCCCGCACGACGGCAGGGAGCACCGGGAGCCGGGCCAGCGCGCACACCGCCCACGCGGCGGTGAGGCCCAGCGCCGCCCCGGCCGTGACGTCGAGGGGGTAGTGCAGCCCGAGCAGGACGCGGGCGGCGGCGAGCAGCCCGGCGGCCACCAGCACCGGCCACCAGCGCCACCCCAGCCGCAGCACCAGCACGCCGGCGATGGCGAAGGCCGCGGTGGCGTGCTCGCTCGGGAAGGATCCGTCGGCGGCGTGGTGCAGGAAGGCGTGAATCCGCTGGTCGCCGGCGAAGGGTCGCTGACGATCGACCGCTCCGGCGATCACGTGCGCGACCACGAGCCCCGCTGCGGCCGCGAGCCCGGCCAGCGCGCCGGCCACCGCCAGCGCCGTGCGCCGCGTGAGCAGGCCGGCCACGATGAGCACGAGGCACAGGCCGGCGAAGAGGTACTGCGAGGCGTCGGCGTAGATCTTCGCGACGTCCTCCCACGTGTCGTGGTGGGCGGCGAAGCGGTTTGCCCCGCGGGCCAGCGACGTGTCGATCGAGGACATGGTCACATCGTGACCACACGGTCTGAACATCTCCTGAACACGGCCCGGGCCGTTCAGGAGGCGTTCAGACGGTGGCTGCCAGCCTGCCCGCCATGTCAACCACTGCCCTCACCGGCTCCCCCGGGGCCCCCTCGACCACCGGTCGGCGGATGCTCAACAAGGTCCCGGAGATCACCATCTTCTTCTGGGTCATCAAGATCCTCTGCACCACCGTCGGCGAGACGTTCTCCGACTACCTCAGCGACACCGTCGGCCTGGGGCTGAGCAGGACGACCTTCATCATGGGCACCGCGCTCATCCTCGCGCTCCTCGCCCAGTTCGTCGTGCGGCGGTACGTCGCGGGGGTCTACTGGCTCGCCGTCGTGCTCATCAGCGTGGTGGGCACGAACATCACCGACACCATGGTCGACAACTGGGGCGTCCAGCTCGTCACCTCCACGATCCTGTTCGCCGTCTGCCTGTCGCTGGCGTTCCTGGCCTGGTGGGCCAGCGAACGCACGCTGTCGATCCACAGCATCTTCACCACGCGCCGCGAGGCCTTCTACTGGGTCGTGATCCTCTTCACCTTCGCCCTCGGTACCGCCGTCGGCGACCTGGTGGCGGAGAAGTTCAGCCTCGGCTACTTCCCCTCCATCCTGTTGTGGGGTGGCCTCATCGGCCTGGTCACGGCCGGCCACTACGCGCTCAAGGCCCGGTACTCCCACGACCACCGGCGGATGACGTCCAACGCCGTCCTTGCCTTCTGGATCGCCTACATCCTGACCCGCCCGCTCGGCGCCTCGATCGGCGATTGGATGTCCTCGCCCAACGACGCCGACGGCGGCTGGGCGCTGGGCCTCGGCACCACCGTCACGAGCGCCATCTTTCTCTCGCTCATCCTCGCCACCGTCGTCTACCTGGCCATCACCAAGCGCGACGTGACGCCCAAGGCGGTCATCGACGCGGAGCTCGCGCAGGCCCCGCCGCTGGAGCATCCGCACCACGGGCTGCTGCCGGAGCACCACGATCTGCCGCCCGTCGCGCAGGAGGGGCGATGATGCGGGAGTGGCCCTGCACATCCTGATCGTCGAGGACGACGCCGATCTGCGCTCGAACCTGCGGCGCTCCTTCGAGGAGGAGGGCTTTGCGGTCCGCACCGCCGCGGACGGGACCCAGGCCCTGCGCGAGGCCGGCGCCGACCCGCAGCCGGACCTCTACGTGCTGGACGTCGGCCTGCCCGATGCGGACGGGCGTGACGTGTGCCAGGCCTTGCGCGCCCGGGGGCAGCTCGCGCCCGTCGTGTTCCTCACGGCTCGGGACGCGGTCACCGACCGCCTGGCCGGATTCGGGGCGGGCGGCGACGACTACCTCACCAAGCCGTTCGCCTTCGCGGAGCTGCTGGCCCGGGTGCATGCCCTCCTGCGCCGCGCGGGCGCCGGCGGCGCGACCGCGCTGGGCGACGTGCAGCTCGACCCTGCCGCCCACGCCCTCGTCGTCGGCGACGCGCGAGTCGCCCTGACCCCCACCGAGTTCCGCCTCCTGGCCGCGCTGGCCGCCCGGCCGGGGGAGGCACTGCGCCGTCAGGAGCTCATCAACACCGCCTGGCCGGACGGCGCGATCGTCCACGACAACACGCTCGACGTCTACATCGCCCGCCTGCGCCGCAAGCTGCGCGACTTCCCGCGGGCGCCGGAGATCGCCACCGTCCACGGCGTCGGGTACCGGCTGTCATGAGGCGCACACTGCGCGGCCGCCTGACCCTGGCCGCGGTGGCGGGCGCCGCGCTGACGATCGCGGTGCTGACCGTCGCCTTCAACCTCGTCCTGGCCGCCAACCTGCGCAGTGACCTCGACAGCCGCCTGCGCACCCGGGCCGCCGCCGCGCTGGCCACCGTGCAGGTCACGCGGGGCGTGGTGACCACCAGCGAGTCCGCCGGCGACGCCGCGCTGGACAGCGGCATCTGGGTCTTCGACGGCGCCCGGATCGTCGAGCGGCCCACCGCCGCGGCGGCGCTGCACGCATCCGCCGGCGCGCTGGCGGGCGGTCCGACTCGCTTCGTCGACGCGGCCGGCGGCGACACGCGCCTCTATGCGCAGCCGATCCTGGAGCGCGGCAGGCGGGTGGGGACGGTGGTCGCCGCCGCCTCGCTGGCCGCCTACGACCGCACCACGCGGGCGGCGCTCATCGGCTCGGTGCTGTTCGCGCTGGCGATGCTGCTGGCGGTGGCGGTGGTCAGCTGGCTCATCACCGGCGCCGCGCTGCGCCCCGTCCGCGAGATGACCGACCACGCCGCGGAGTGGAGCGAGCGCGACACCGGGCGGCGGTTCGGCGCCGGCGACCGTCCCGACGAGCTGGGGCGGCTGGCCGCCACCTTCGACGCCCTGCTGGACCGCATCGCGGCGAGCCTGCGCCAGGAGCAGCGGCTCTCGGCCGAGCTGTCGCACGAGCTGCGCACCCCGCTGGCCAAGGTGATCGCCGAGGCCGACCTGCTGCTGCGCCGGCCCCGGCCCCCGGCGGAGCAGCGCGAAGGGCTGGAGGTCATCCGGCGCAGCGCCGAGCGGATGACCGGCATTCTCGAGACCCTCATGGCCGCCGCTCGCTCGGAGGCCCACACCGCCCCGGGCCGCAGCGACATGCGCGTGGCGGCCCTCCGCGCCGTCGAGCATGTGCGGGCGCAAGGGGAGGCCCGGGGGGTGCGGGTCGTCGTGCGCGCGGGGGAGCCGGTGCCGGTGGGCGTGGAGGAGGCCGTCGCCGAGCGGGTGCTCGCGCCGCTGCTCGACAACGCGCTGCGCCACGCGCGGTCGAGGGTGTCCGTCGACGTCCTCCTCGTGGAGGGGCGGGTGATCGTCGACGTGGCCGACGACGGGCCGGGCGTGCCGGCCGGCCAGACCGAGCGCATCTTCGAGCCCGGGGTGACGGGGGACGGGCACGACGGCGCCGGGCTCGGCCTGCCCCTGGTCCGTCGCCTGGCCCGCGCCGCCGGCGGCGACGTCCACGCCCTGCCCGGGGACGGCGGGCGCTTCCGGGTCGAGCTGCCCGCCGGATGAGCCACGACGCCCTGCTGTTCGCCGCCGTCTTCCTCGCCTGCGCGGTCGAGGGGGTGGAGGCGGTGACGATCGTCCTGGCCGCCGGGATCACCCGCGGCTGGCGCTCGGCGTGGGCCGGCGTGGGGGCTGCGCTCGCCGCCCTGGCCGTCATCGTCGCGCTGCTCGGCCCGGCGCTCACGGCGCTGCCCATCGACGTCCTGCGCCTGGTCGTCGGCGGGCTGCTGCTGAACTTCGGCCTGCAGTGGCTGCGCAAGGCGATCCTGCGGGCGTCCGGCTTCAAGGCGCTCCACGACGAGGACGCGATCTTCGCCGAGGAGGTCGCCGAACTGCGCGCCGCGCCCGCCGCGGGCGCCGGCCTGGACGCGTTCGGCTTCACCGTGAGCTTCAAGGGCGTGCTGCTGGAGGGGCTGGAGGTCGCGTTCATCGTGGTGACGTTCGGCAGCAACCAGCACAACGTCCCGCTCGCTGCCGTCGCCGCCGTGATCGCGGTGGTGCTCGTCGTGCTGGCCGGCCTCGCGGCGCACCGCCCGCTCAGCCGCGTGCCGGAGAACACCCTGAAGTTCGCGGTCGGCGTGATGCTCACCGCCTTCGGGATCTTCTGGGGAACGGAGGGGGCGGGCGGATCATGGCCCGGGCAGGACGCGGCCCTGCCCGCCCTGATCGCCTTCGTGCTCCTGCTCGCGCTCGGCCTGGTGGCCGTTCTGCGCCGCCGCCGGGAGCGTGCCGTGCCCCCGGCCGTGGAGGCGGGCGCATGAGGCGGGCCCGTGCCTTCCTGTCCTTCCTGTGGGACTTCGTCGTCGGCGACGACCCGGCGATCGCCCTGGCCGTGGTGGCGGCGCTCGCGCTCGCTGCCCTGGTGGCCTGGCGTGGCGCCGCGGCGTGGTGGGTGGTCCCGGTCGTGGTGGCGGCGGTCCTCAGCTGGTCCGTGCTGCGCGAGAGCAGGCGCTGAGCGGCAGCCGGTCGCGCTCGCGCGCGTCTAGCTCGCGCGCGGCGCCCGCCGCGAGGCCATCGCCTTGTCCTGGACGACG
This sequence comes from uncultured Solirubrobacteraceae bacterium, assembly GCA_964642225.1. Taxonomy (GTDB): domain Bacteria; phylum Actinomycetota; class Thermoleophilia; order Solirubrobacterales; family Solirubrobacteraceae; genus JBBQCW01. The sequence goes on from CAZXNX010000083.1 coordinate 5,202, forward strand.
GCGGTCGCGGCGAGCAGGTCCTCGGCCGTGACCTCGGCGGCGATGGCCAGCACGTTGGAGCCTGCGCGCTCGGCGTACACCGCGGCCACGTTCGTCGCGGGATGGGCCGGCTGCGCGCCCACGACGGCGGCCTCTGCCACGGGCAGCACGACCGCCCCCAGCACGAGGGCGACGGAGGCGAGGTGGCGCAGCCGTGACATATCGCCATGGTGACGGCCGGTGGCTGAACGACTCCTGAACGGCGCGTGCTGCGACAGTTGATGCATTGACGGTGCAGATGAGACACTAGTTGCAATCTGTCGCATACGTCGGTACGGTCGCACCATGACCACGATCGCTCCCACCGACCTGGCCGGGCTGGACCTCGGCAACCTGGACCTCTGGCGTGACGGCCCGCCGCACGAGATCTTCGAGCAGCTGCGCCGCGAGCCGCTGCACTTCAGCGCGCTCGACGCGTTCGAGCACGAGCGTGGCTTCTGGTCCGTCGTGCGCTTCGAGGACATCGCCGCCGTCGGCCGCGACCACGAGACCTTCTCCTCGGCCCGCAGCATCCTCTTCCTGGACAAGCTGTCCTGGGATCCTGAGGTGCCGGACCCGATGGACCTGGCCCAGCACATGATGATCACGCAGGACCCGCCCCGGCACGACCGCATGAAGGCGCTCGTCCAGCGGGCCTTCACCCCCAAGCGGGCCCAGGACCACGTCGACCGGATGCGCGAGATCATCAACGGCGTCTACGACAGCGCGCTGGCCGAGCACCCCGACGGCCGCATCGACCTGGTGCAGGACGTGGGCGTCCACGTTCCCGCGATGGTCATCGGCGACATGCTCGGCGCGCCCCGGGAGGACGCGGCGAAGCTCGTCGACTGGACCAACCGCACGACGGCCTTCGAGGACCCCCGCCTGGTCCCCGACCTCGGCGAGGTGCTGCGGGCGCTGGAGGAGTTCGTGCCCTATCTCAACGAGATGATCGAGAAGCGCCGGGCCGACCCGACCGACGACCTCACCACCGCCTTCATCGAGGCGGAGGTCGACGGGGAGCACCTGTCCCACGAGGAGATCCTCATGTTCTTCTTCCTCCTCATGGTGGCGGGCAACGACTCCACCCGGGCCGTCTTCACCTCCGGGATGAAGAACCTCCTGGAGGATCCCGAGCAGCTCGAGCTGGTCCGCTCGGGCGCCGTGCCCCTGGAGCAGGTGGTGGAGGAGTTCGTCCGTTACAACCCCGCCTTCGCCTACATGCGCCGCACCGCGACGCGTGACACGGAGCTGGGCGGCCGGCAGGTCAAGGCCGGCGACAAGCTCGCCCTCTGGTACGTCTCGGGCAACCGCGACGAGACGGTGTTCGACGACCCGCACCGCTTCGACGTGCGCCGCGATCCCAACCCGCACCAGGGGTTCGGCGGCGGCGGCCGGCACTTCTGCCTGGGGGCCGGGTTGGCCCGGCTGGAGCTGAAGCTGTGGCTGGAGGAGACGCTGCGCCGGTTCCCCGACCTCGCGCTCGACGGGGAGAGCGACCGTCTGGCCTCGACGTTCCTCAACCAGTACCGGACGATCCCGGTGGCCCTGAAGGGCTGATCCTCAGCCCGGCGTGCCCTCGGCCTGGGCCAGCAGCGCCCGGCCGAGGAGCGCGTAGCGGCGGCCGTCCGGCGTCTGCCCGGACATGACCATCCCCCAGTGCAGGGCCAGCGAGGCGTCGACGAAGAGGCCGACCGGCGTGCGGATGCGCCGCAGCTGCGCGGGCGTGCGCGTGGCGGCCAGGAGCTCCGTGACCGTGTCCACGATGGGCCCGCGCACGGGGCCGTCGTGCGCGAGCACGATGCGCATCACCAGCGCCGGGTCCTCGGTGGCGGCGCGCTGCAGGGGCGTGACGGCGGCGGCCCGCTCGGCCAGCCGGCGCACGAAGTCGAAGGCGCGCGCGTCGCCCGTGCCACGGGCGCCCGCCCGTGCCTCGGCGACGAACTCCTGCGCCATCTGCGCGAAGAGCGCGGCCATGAGGTTCTCGCGGGTGCCGAACCAGCGGTGCATGGTCGCCCGGGAGACGCCCAGGCGCCGGGCGACGGCCTGGACGTCGACCCGCTCGTCCTCGTCGAGGAGCTCGCGGGCGACGTCGACCGCGTCGCCGGGCGTGGGACGGCGGAAGCGGGGGGCGGCGTCGGGCACACCGGCACCCTATCCCGCGGGGGTGTCGCATGTGCGACACATCCCCGCAGGAGCCTCATCCGCGACGCGATCCGGCGATCAGACGGGGTAGCGCAGGATGGCGGCGGTGGGGCCGCCGCCGGGCACGTCCTGGGCCCGCACGGCGAGCACGCGGCCGCCGGCCAGGAGCACGCGCCGGGCGATCTCGTCGATGAGGCCGTAGGCGTCGTCGTCGCCCTCGCCGGGGGTCACCACGCCGGTCTCCTCGTCGATCGTGCCGGGCAGGACGGCGTCGATGTCCACGAACACGGTGTCCACGGCGCCGAACGTCGCGGCGCGGGCCACGTCGGTGAGGTCGCGGGCGGCGCGGCCGGCCGCGTCACGGGTTGCGAGCAGGTCGGTGAGCTCGGCCAGTTCGGCGGCGTACAGCGCGTCCAGCACCTCGCGGGCGGCCAGGGCCAGGTCGCCGTCGGACGTCGTCTCGGGGTTGCCCTCGATCGACTGGGCGGCGAGGTGCGGGTACCCGTTGACCTCGCGGTAGATCGCGTCCAGGGGCTGGGCGGCGGCGAGGATCAGCGGCTGGTCCAGCCCGGCGAGGACGCCGCGCACGGCGCGGTCCACGGCGCGGGCGTACTGGCGCATGAGGACCTTCTGGCCCTCGGAGCCCTGGATCGCCCCGCTGGCGGAGCGGTCGGTGATCGAGGCCTTGCCGACGGCGCTCGCGGCGTCCGTGGGGAGGTCCGGCACGCGCACCTCGGCGGCCGGCACGTCCGGGTCGACCTCCAGCAGGCGCACGGAGCCCTGGGCGAGGGCGAGCACGAAGGCGGCCTGGGGGAAGGTGACCGCGCGCAGCAGCGGCTTGACGAGGAAGCGGTCGCCGACCTGGACGGCGGCGGAGAGCTGGTTGGGCAGGCGGAAGGTGCGCACGCGGTCGGCGGTGGCGAAGACGGCGAGGCTGTTGGCCTGCAGCGTCCAGAACGCGTCGTCCTCCTGCAGGTCGGTGAGCTCCTCCTCGATCGCGGCGGCGTGGCCGCGCGGCAGGTCGTCCGGCAGCGCGGCGACGGCCTGCGCCACGAGGTTCTTGAACGCGATCCGGTCGGCCTGCGTGTCGGGCGTGACTGGTGTGGTCGGCAGGTAGATGGAGATGCTCGCCGGGTCGCGGGCGTCCAGCAACCCCTCGATCTCGGCACGCGTGGGAATGTCGGTGTAGAGGGACATGCGTCCCAATCTAGTGCAGGGCTTCAGCGCGCGGACGCGCCAACCACCGGCGTCCCGGCGGAGAACACGATGGCGTCGTCCTCCACCGATCCGTGGCGCAGCATGGCGATGTCCCGCGGGTAGTTCTGGTGCAGGCGCCACGGGGTGTGGCGGCCCTGGCGGGGGAAGTCGTCGATCGAGCGCAGGACGTAGCCGGCGGTGAGATCGATGAACGGCTCGGTCTCCCGGGTCGCGTCGCGCGGGCGCGGGGTCACCTGGCGGTAGCCGTGGTCGTCCATGTGGCGCAGCAGCCGGCACACGTACTCGAACGTGAGGTCGGCCTTCAGCGTCCACGACGCGTTGGTGTAGCCGAGGGTGACGGCGAAGTTCGGCACCCCGCTGAGCATCATGCCCTTGTACCCGACCGTGTCGCGCAACCGCACGTCCCGCCCGTCGACGGCCAGCTGCATCCCTCCGAGGGCCAGCAGGTTCAGCCCGGTGGCCAGCACGACGATGTCGGCCGGCAGCTCGGCGCCGGAGGCCAGCCGCAGCCCGTCGGGGGTGAAGG
>CAZXNX010000084.1:0-9092 GCA_964642225.1 uncultured Solirubrobacteraceae bacterium
CGAGGTGGGCGGAGTCGCCGCCGTTGAAGCGCAGGCCGACCTTCTCCCCCTCGGGCACGACCTCGCGCAGCCCGCCGGTGTCGGCCACGATGCACGGGCAGCCGCTGGCCATCGCCTCCAGGGCCACGAGGCCGAAGGGCTCGTACAGGCTCGGGACCACGCACAGGTCGGCGATGCGGTAGAGCGAGTGCAGCACGTCGTCGCCGATCCACCCCAGGAAGGTGCCGTGCTCCATCAGGCCGAGCTGCTCGGCCTGCTGCTTGAGCTCCTCCTCGTGCGTGCCCGACCCCGCCACGAGGAAGCGGACCTTGCCGACGCGCTCGATGACCTTGCCCTCGCCGCCGAGCGCCTCCAGCGCGAGCTGGAAGCCCTTCTCGTAGACGAGGCGCCCGACGAGGATGACGAGCTGCTCGTCCGGGGCGGCGAAGTTGCCGCGCAGGGTCTCCAGGTCGTCGACGGGCTGCAGGTCGAGCGGGTCGATCCCGTTGGGGATGACCGTGATGCGGTCCTCGTCGAGCCCGTAGATGTCGGCGACGTGGCCCTGCATGTAGTGCGAGCAGGTGATGACCCGCTCGGCGCGGTTGGTGATCCACCGCTCGACGCCGTGGATGTAGCTCTGCGGATGCTTGTCCACCCAGCCCTGGTGGCGGCCGTACTCGGTGGCGTGGATGGTGACGACGAACGGGCAGCGGAAGCGGTTGGCGAGGTGGTCGCCGGCCACCGCCACGAGCCAGTCGTGGCCGTGGACGAGGTCGAAGTCCACGTCGTCGCCGATCTCCACCCCGGCCGCCAGCATGTCCGCGTTCATGTGCTCGATCCAGGTGACGAACTCGCCCAGGTCGCGGGGGCGGCCGGGCTCGCGGACCCGGTGCACCAAGACGCCGTTCATCGCCTCCTCGGCGGGCATCGTCTCGTCGCCGCGCGTGAGGACGTGGATCTCGTGGCCCTGGGCCACCAGCGCCTCCGACAGCTTGCGCACGTGCCGGGCCAGCCCGCCCTCGACGATCGGGGGGTACTCCCAGGAGAGGATGAGGATGCGGGCCATCAGCAGCCCGACAGCGCCCGGGGCTTCAGATACGGAGCGAGATTGCGAACGTCCACGTTCACACAGGGTACTGCGTCCATGGCGCGCCGAAAGTCCGCCAGGTGCGCGTCGAACCGCTCGTGCGGATAGGGGCCCGAGAGGTCGCGGCTGACCATGAAGGCCCAGTCGCTGGCCTGCAGCGCCAGCAGCTCGCGCACGGCGCGCTCGGGGAGGCCGGCGCCGGCGATCACCGCGTCCAGCTCCGCCCGGCGCTGGGCGACGGCGATGTCGTCCACCCGCGGGTTGGACCATGTCCACAGCGTGTGGGGGTCGCCCCAGGTGGTGATCGCCCCCGTGGCCGCGGGATCCGCGGCCCCCGCGATGCCGGTGAGCGCGTCGTCCAGCCCGATGAGCGGCAGCCCCGCCGCGGCGGCGTGCGCGACGAACGCGGCGAGGAAGGCCGGCCCCTCGTGCCACCAGTGGCCGAACAGCTCGGTGTCGAAGGCCAGCACGCACAGGCCGCCCCCGGCGATGCGCTCGGCGCAGCGGGCGACGAGGTCCGCGGCGTCGGCCTCCACCTGGGCCCGGGCGCGAGCGGCGTCGTACACGGCGCCGTCGTTGGCCCACGGGCGGTGGTGGTTGGCGGTGCGGCGGTGCGAGTCGCGGTAGGCCGGCCCGCTCGGGTAGCCGCGAGGGCCCCAGACGAGGTCGATCAGGGCCCGGTCGATCGGCACCAGCAGCGGCCCGTCCGGCGCGCGCAGGGGCACGAGGTTGCGCGGATCCCCGAAGCCGAGCACGTCGGTCAGCTCCACGCAGGTCGCGCGGACCCCGGCGTGGCGCAGCAGCGGGGCCAGCCAGGGCGCGTAGGCGCACTCGGGGAGCCAGAACCCGCCGTCCCAGCCGCCGAACCGGGCGCGGTGGCTGTCGATCCCGGTCGCCACCTGCAGGCGCACCCCGGCGTCGGTGGCCAGCATGGGCAGCACGGCGTGGGTCGCCCCGCTCGTCCAGGCCGCGTGGCGGGCGATCCGCCCCAGGAGGTCGTGGGCCGGGTCGGCCAGGGTCGCGGCGGCGCGCTCGTACTCCCCGGCGGCCCGCTCGAGCTCCGCGGCGACCTGCGGCTGCCCCTCCCCACGGGCACGGGCGGCGTCCTGGGCGTGGCTCACGGTGCGCACCTCGCGCAGGAAGCGCACGCACCGCTCCAGCGCCCCGGGAGCGGCGAGCTGGTCGACCACGACCGGGGTCAGCGAGAGGGTCAGAGGGGCACCGTCGTCGAGCTGGTCCAGCAGGGGCAGGTAGCTCGTGGCCACCGCCTCCCACAGCCACTCCTCACCGAAGGGCCAGGTGCCGTAGCCCTCGACGTAGGGCATGTGGGTGTGCAGGACGAGCGCGACCTGCCCGCGGTCGCCCGCGGCGGCGCCGGGCGGTGTCACGGACAGCAGATCGCGACGAGGTCGAGCGCGCCGCGCAGGTCGGCGCCGGGCGGCCGCAGGACGAAGTCCCGGACCGACAGGGCCGGGGTGAAGCGGTCGTAGAACGGCTTGGTGATCCCCAGCCGGGCGTGGATCGTGTCCCAGCCGGCGTGCTTGATGGCCAGCTCATGCCAGCGCAGCCGGCGTGCGTGGAAGAGGCCGTACACCTGCGCCGAGGTGAAGTGCTCGTCGAGCAGGGCCTGGAACTCCTCGGGGCGGTACTCGTGCACGTGCCACGGGTTGCCGGAGCGCTCGGCGCCCTCGGGGGCGAGGGTGAGCACGTTGGGCGTGGACACGAACACGGCCGGCCGGTCGCTGCCGCTGACGAGCTCCTTGAAATGCTCCAGCAGCTCGCCCGGGTTGGTGACGTGCTCGATGGTCTGCAGGAAGACGACGGCGTCGGCGGGACCGCGGTACGTCTCCACGAGATCCCGCGCGAAGCCCAGCCCGGGGCGCTCGTACTTCAGCCGCGCGTGCTCGTAGGCGTCGGGGTTGGCGTCGACGCCGACCACCGACTTCGCCGACCGCGCGAGGACCTCCGAGCCGTACCCCTCGCCACAGGCCATGTCGACCACGCGCAGGCCGCCGACCCGCTCGCGGATCCAGTCGTAGACCACGAGATGGCGCTGGTACCAGTAGTTCTCCTCGGGCACGTCCGGCAGCGTGCGCTCGCCGGTCAGCTCCAGGGGCGGCACCCCGTCGGGCTGTCCGCTCTGGAAGATGCGCGGGGCGTCGGGGTCGGTGCGGGTGGGGATCTCGGCGTCGGGCATGGGTCGGGATGACGCTAGTACATGTGGCGGGCCGCGCACCGGCCCGCCGGTCAGACCAGCGCGACCTGCGCGGGCTCGCGCGCCGGCAGGGGCGCGCCGATCCGGACCTCGCCGCCGCGCGACGGGGACGACGTGATGAAACGGGCCACCGGCTGCTCGGGCTCGCCCGCGGGCTCCAGGTGCACGGCCCGCGCGACGGCGCGCAGGACGACCTCCATCTCCGTGAGCGCGAAGGAGGCGCCGATGCAGCGCCGGGTGCCCCCGCCGAACGGGATCCACGAGTAGGTGCCGGGCTTGGTGTCCAGCCAGCGCTCGGGCAGGAACGCCTCGGGGTCGGGGTAGATCTCGGGGCGGCGGTGCACGAGGTAGATGCTCGGGGAGACCACGTCCCCCGGCTCGAAGCGGTAGCCGCCGATCTCGACGGGCTGCTTGACCACGCGCACCACGTTGTTGAGCACGGGGCGCAGGCGCAGCGCCTCGCGGGCGACGGCCTCGGTGTACGTCGTCTCGTCGGTGCGCGCCTCGGCCTCCAGCCGGGCGAGCTGCTGCGGGTTGCGCGTCAGCCGCTCGAAGGACCAGGCCAGCGCGGTGGCGGTCGTCTCGTGGCCGGCCACGATCAGGGTGACCAGCTCATCGCGCAGCTCGGCGTCGGTCATCGGCCGGTCGTCCTCGTCGCGGGCGAGCATGAGCATCGACAGGACGTCCTCGCGCTCCTGCAGGTCGGGCGCGTCGCGGCGCTTGCGGATGAGCCGGTAGAGCGCCTCGTCGACCGGGTCCAGCGAGGTGGCGTAGAGGCGGCGCACGACGGGGCTGTCGGGACCGAAGGTGGCCGAGACGCCCAGGGCCCACGGCGTCATGAGCCAGTCGAGCAGGCGCAGCAGCGCGACGGCCACGCGGTCGTGCTCCTCGCCCTCGTCGACCCCCAGGACCGTCTCGAGGATGACCTCCAGGGCGATCGCCTGGGAGTGCGGGCGCAGCGAGAAGGCCCGGCCCGGGGGCATGCGCTCGACCTGCTTTGCGGCCACGCGGTCCATCGACTCGCGCTGCAGCCGCAGCCGCTCCCCGTGGAAGGCCGGCAGCAGGAGGCGGCGCTGGCGCATGTGCGGCTGCTCGTCGAGCAGGAGCACCGAGTGGCTGCCCAGCGAGGGGCGCAGGATCTCGTTGGCCTCGCCGGCGTGCAGCACCTCGGGCGGCGCGGTGAACACCTCGCGGATGGCGTCCGGGTGGGAGACGATGTGCCACGGCCGGCGCTCGAAGTGGATGCGGAACACGTCGCCGTGCTCGCGCTGGAGCTGCTCGATCATCTCCCCCTCGCGGCGCATCGCGTAGTAGAGCTGCACGGGGCGTGGCGCGCGGCTTCCGGTGATCGCGGACGCGGGGGTGGCCATGGGTCACAGGGTACGCAAGGCGCTCTCTCGGAGACCTCATGGCTCTGGCGTCGGTACCCTCCCCCGCCTCATGCCCGCTCCCTCCAGCCCTGAAGCGATCCGCGACGTCAACACGCGCTACCACGACGGCGCCGCCGCCGACTACGACGCCAAGTGGGGCATCGACTACGGCCCGATGGGGCTGTACCAGGTGCTCGGCAAGCTCGAGAAGGCGCTCGGCGGCCCGTTGCCGCACGCCGCGCGCTCGCTCGAGATCGGCGCCGGAACGGGCTACTTCAGCCTCAACCTGCTGCTCGCCGGCCGGGTGGGCGAGGCCACGTGCACCGACATCTCGCCGGGGATGCTGGAGTCCCTGCAGGCCAACGCCGACCGGCTCGAGCTGCCCGTCACGACGGTGCCGTGCGACGCCGAGTCACTCCCCTTCGAGGACGACAGCTTCGACCTCATCATCGGCCACGCGATCCTGCACCACATCCCCGACCTGGCGACCGCGTTCGCGGAGTTCCATCGGGTGCTCGCGCCGGGCGGCATCGTGATCTTCGCGGGCGAGCCCTCCCGCGTCGGCGACCGCATCGCCACCGTCCCCAAGCGGGCCGCCGTGCTCGCCGCGCCGGCCTGGCGGGCGATCATGCGGGCCGACCCGGCCGCCGAGGGCCACTCCGACGGCGGCGCCGAGAACCATCAGCTCGAGAGCCAGGTCGACGTCCACGCCTTCACCCCGGACCAGCTCACGACCTTCGCCTCCGGCGCCGGCTTCGACGACGTGCACGTGGTCGGCGAGGAGCTGCTGGCCAACTGGTTCGGCTGGACCAACCGCGCCCTGGAGGCCACGGCCGACCCGGTCACCGTCCCCTGGGGCTGGAAGCAGTACGCCTACCGCGGATACATCGCGCTGCAGAAGGTCGACCGCGGGCTGCTCGAGGGCCGCCTCCCCCCGGCGATCTTCTACAACCTGATGGTCAGCGCCCGCAAGCCCGCCTGACCCGTGTCAATTCACGCCCGCTGAGCGGGCGCCTTGTGACACGGGAAGTCAGCCGAACCGCAACCTCCGGTCGCGTGGCACATTTTTCGGCCTATGGCCGAGTCTTGTGCCACTCGGGTGGATGGGAGCGATCCGGTTGGACGACTCCTGACCCGGATGCCGTTTGGCCGTTGCCTGGCCCGAACGCCTCGCGCCGGCGACGGCCCCGAGCGTGGGCCGTGTGCCAATTCACGCCCGCTGAGCGGGCGTTGTCTGCCAGAGGTTCGGGTCAGACCGCCGGCGTCGAGAGCGACAGGGCGAAGCGGCCCTCATCGTCGGTGAGGAGCTCCTGCAGCGTGAGGCCCGCGGCCGCCAGGTCGGCGCGCAGCCGGCGCGGCGTGAACTTCGCGCTGATCTCGGTGCGCATCTCCTCGCGGGGCGCGAAGTCGATCTCCAGCTCCACCGCGGGGATGGAGACCCGCATGCGGCGCGTGGCCCGCAGGCGCATCTCGATCCACTCGTGCTGGCGGTCGAAGAAGGCGACGTGCTCGAAGGCGTCCGGCTCGAAGTCGGCGCCCAGCTCGCGGTTGACCACGTGCAGGACGTTGCGGTTGAACTCCGCGGTGATCCCGGCGCTGTCGTCGTAGGCGGCCTCGAGCACGGCGGGGTCCTTGACGAGGTCGGTGCCCAGCAGCAGGTGGTCGATCCCGGGGCGCAGCAGCCCGGCGATCTGGCGCAGGAAGCGCCGGCGCGCGCCGGGCGTGAAGTTGCCGATCGTCCCGCCCAGGAAGGCGACGATCCGGGGCGCGTCGCCCGCCTCGGGCACGTGGCCCAGGTGGCGCTCGAAGTCGCCGACGATGCCGTGCACGCGCAGGTCGGGGAACCGGCCGGTGAAGGCGTCGGCGCACTGCAGCACCATCGCCTCGGTCACGTCGATCGGCACGTACCGCTCCACGCCGCCGTGCCCGTCGATCGCGGCCAGCAGCACGCCGGTCTTCTCCGCCGTCCCCGAGCCCAGCTCGACGACCTCGCGCGCCCCGGTCAGCGCGGCGATGTGCGCGCCCCGCTCGACGAGGATCGAGCGCTCGGCCCGGGTCGGGTAGTACTCGGGCAGGTCGCAGATGCGGTCTAACAGCTCGGCGCCGCGGGCGTCGTAGAAGTGCTTGGGCGGCAGCTCCTTGAACGGCCGCGTGAGGCCGTCCAGGACGTCGTCGGCCAGCGCGCGCTCCTCTCCGGCCCGCAGGTAGGAGTGCACGCGCAGGGGCGCGTCGTCGGGCAGCGTGGCGGTGGAACTCATCGGCTCTCCTCGTCGGCGGCGAGGCGCACCCCGCAGAAGATCTGTCGGCGCTGGGGCAGGTCCCAGTTGCGGAAGGTCGGCGTGGCCACCTCGCGCTGGGTGGCCCAGGAGCCGCCGCGCAGTACGCGGTAGCCCTCGTCGAAGAAGACCTCCGAGTACTCGCGGTAGGGGTGCGCGCGGAATCCGGGGTAGCCGCCGAAGGTGCTCGACGTCCATTCCCACAGGTTGCCCAGCAGGTCCAGCGCGCCGCACGGCGCGGCGCCGGCCGGGAAGGCGCCCACCGGGCTGGTGGCGTAGCCACCGGGGGCCAGCTCGGCGTGCTCGGGCGCGGTCGCGTCGGGCTGCTCCCAGGTCGCTGCCCTCTCCCACTCGGCCTCCGTCGGAAGACGGGCGTCGTGGGCGCGGGCGAAGGCGTCGGCCTCGAACCAGCTCACGTGGGCGACGGGGCGGTCCGGGTCCAGGTCCTCGCTCCCCCGCAGGGTGTGCTCGGCCCATCCGCCGTCCGCCCGGCGCTCCCACACCAGGGGGTGGCAGATGTCGTACTCCTGCTTCCAGGCCCACGCCTCGGCCGTCCACCACTCGCGCCGCTCGTAGCCGCCGCCCTCGCAGAAGGCCAGCCAGGTGGCGTTGGTGACCAGCGTGCGGCCCAGGCGGAACGGCGCCACCTCCACGGTGTGGCGGGGCCGCTCGTTGTCGTAGGCGAAGACGTCGTCGCTCGCCCCGAGCACGTGGTCGCCACCGGGGACGGCGACGAACTCCAGGCCGGTGTGGCCACCCGGGGCCTGGGGCGCGGGCCGGCGGCGCGGCACGTCGTAGCCGGGCAGGCGGGCCAGGGACAGGGCCTGCAGCATGGTCTCGGTGTGCTGCTGCTCGTGGCGCACGACCATCGGGTGGATGACCGGGTCGACCCCGTGGGTGGCGATCGCGTCGAGGGCCCGCGCGCGCACCTCCCGCAGATAGGCGCGCGCGCCCGCCGCGTCGAGCAGCTCGACGTCCCCGCGCACCGCGCGCGGCGTCTCGAAGGCGTCGTAGGTGGCGGCCAGGTCGGGGCGCAGCAGCGGCGCGCCGGTGTGGCGATGCACGAGCCACAGGTCCTCGTAGGCGGCGATGTGCGCCAGGTCCCACACGAGCGGGCTCATGAGCGGGTCGATCTGCCGCTCCAGCGTGGCGTCGTCCAGGGGCGCGACGAGCATCGCGGTGCGCTCGCGGACCTCGGTCAGCGCGGTCACGGTGGCCGTGTCCGCGGACACGGTGGCGGAGGCGGAACGCATCAGCTGAGGGCTATCTCTCCGATGGAGGGAAACGCTACACCCCGGACCACCCCGGCTCGCCCGGATCCGGGCGAGTTCATGGCCCTGTCACATCCCGGTAGCGGTCGATCGCGACCCGCCGCTCCTGGGCGTGGTCGACGACCGGCGCGGGATAGTCGCGGCCCACCACGCAGCCGGCCGCGCGCTGCTCGCCCTCCGACAGCCGCCACGGCTCGTGGATGCGGTCGTCGCCGACGCCCTCGAGCTCGGGGACCCACGTGCGCACGTACGTGCCGCGGGGGTCGAACTTCTGCCCCTGCAGCGTGGGGTTGAAGATGCGGCGGAAGTAGGGGGCGGGGTCGACCCCGGTGGAGGCGATCCACTGCCAGTTGCCGTTGTTCTGCGCCGGCTCGCCGTCCAGCAGCAGCCGCTCGAACCACTGCTCGCCCGCCCGCCAGTCCAGGTGCAGGTCCTTGGTCAGGAAGGACCCGACGACCATGCGCGCGCGGTTGTGCATCCATCCGGTGGCGGCGAGCTGGCGCATGCCGGCGTCGACGATCGGGTAGCCGGTGCGCCCCTCCTGCCAGGCGGCGAGCAGCTCGGCGTCGTCGTCCCAGCGCAGGCGGCGGTAGCGCTCCTGGAACTCCTGGTGCGTGTTGCCGGGGAAGGCCAGCAGGACGTGGGCGTAGAAGTCGCGCCAGGCGAGCTGCCGGGTGAACGCGGCGCGCCCCTCCCCCGCGTGGGAGCCGGCGCGCTGCTCGAGCTCCAGCGCCGACAGGCAGCCCCAGCGCAGGTAGGGCGACAGGGCGGAGGAGCCGCCCGTGAGGTCGTCGTGGCGCCGGCCGTAGGCGGCCACGCCGTCCGCCAGCCACGCCTCGGCGGCGCGCCGGGCCGCCGTCTCCCCCGGCTCGGCCACCGGCCGGGGCACGGCGC
>CAZXNX010000085.1:0-8951 GCA_964642225.1 uncultured Solirubrobacteraceae bacterium
GTTGCGGGTGGAGGCGGTGTTGTCGATGATGGCGCCACCGCCGGCCCCGCCGGCTTCTCCAGCGGCGCCGGGGTCCTGTCGCTGCCCGCCCGCAGCCTGCGCTCGGCGGTGCGGACCCTGCCGCAGACCGGCTCGCTGTCCGATCGCCTCCTGCGCAGCCGCGCCTGGATCGGCGTGGTCGCCGCGCTCCTCATCGGCCTCGTCTTCCTCCAGGTCTCGCTCCTGAAGATCAATGCCGGCATCGGCCAGTCAGTGCAGCAGGCCAGCACCCTGGAGTCCGAGAACAACGTGCTCAAGGCCCAGAACAACGCGCTGTCGGAGGAAGGCCGCGTGGCCACGGAGGCCGGGAAGCTGGGCCTGCAGATGCCCACGGCCGACGCGGTCCGCTACCTCAAGGCCCGGGCGGCGGGCGGCGTGGGCGGCGCGGCCGGCGCGGTCCTCTCGGCCGACGCGGCCGATGCCGCGGCAGCCGACACCTCGGGTGACACCGGCGCCACCGACCCGACCGCCGTCGACGACGGCTCCGGCGACGCGGCCGTCACGGACACCACCGACACCTCCGGCGACACCACCGACCAGACCGCCTACGCGCCCGACGCCACCAGCGACACGTCCGCCGACACCGGGCAGGACACGACGGCCGTCGCCGACTCCGGGGGCGGCTCCCCGGACACGGGCGGCGCCGTCGCCCCGGCAGGCTGATCCGGGCACCGCTGTGGACCGGCGCATCACCTATCTCCTCGGCCTCTTCGCCGTCCTCCTGGTGATCGCCGGTGCCCGCTCCCTGCAGCTGGCCACCCTCAGCGCCGACAAGCTCGCCCAGGCCGCCGACACGCAGTCGGAGGCCACCAACGAACTGCCCGCCCCGCGGGGCACCATCACCGATCGCCACGGCCGCGTCCTGGCCGCCTCGGTGGCCGCCGACGACGTCTCCGTCACGCCGTACCTGATCAAGAACCCCGCGCGCACGGCGAGCATCGTGTCCGGGGACCTGGGCCTGCCCGAGACCGACGTGCTCAAGGCGATGACCCGCACCGACACCGGCTTCGTCTACCTCGCGCGGGGGATGCCGGCCACCACCACGGCCAAGCTCAAGAAGCGCGAGCTCCCCGGGCTGAACTTCGCGCCGACCATGCTGCGCCAGTACCCGCGCCAGTGGGTGGCCACGCAGGTCATCGGCAGCACCAACGTCGACGGCAAGGGCCTCTTCGGCCTGGAGTACGCCCGCGACCGCCAGCTGCGCGGCCGGGCTGGCGTACGGACCATCACCCGGGACGCCACCGGCGAGGCGGTCGAGGTCCAGGACAAGAGCACCACGCTCCCCGGCAAGTCCCTGACCCTCACGCTCGACGCGGCCATCCAGGACCGCACCGAGAAGATCATGGCCGAGGTCGGCGCCGAGTACATGCCCAAGTCGGCCAGCGCGATCGTGATGGACCCCCAGACCGGCAAGCTCCTGGCCGTCGCCAACTGGCCGCGCGTGGACGCCGGCGACCTGAGCGGCGCGCCCGCCAGCGCGATGACCGACCAGGCCACGAACTTCACCTACGAGCCGGGCTCCACCTTCAAGGCCTTCACCATGGCCGGGGCGCTGCAGGACCACGTCGTCACCCCCGACACCCCGTTCAACCTCGCCCCGACCATCCAGGTCGCCGACCGCGAGATCGGGGAGGCCCACGAGCGCGGCTGGGAGACCCTCACCACCTCGCAGATTCTCGCCCAGTCCTCCAACGTCGGCACCATCACCATCGCCCAGAAGCTCGGCAAGCAGCGCTTCGCCTCGTGGGTCAAGCGCTTCGGCTTCGGCCAGAAGACCGGGGTGGACCTCCCGGGCGAGGAGCGCGGGATGGTCATCCCGGCGTCCAAGTACTCGGGCTCCTCCATCGGCAACCTGCCGATCGGCCAGGGCCTTCTCGTCACCCCGATGCAGCTCGCCCAAGGCTACGCGGCGATCGCCAACGGCGGCGTCCTGCGCTCGCCCCACATTGTCGACAAGGTCGGCGGCCGGCCCGTCCCCGAGCCCAGGGGCAAGCGCGTGATGAACGCCGCCACCGCCGCGCAGCTGCGCACGATGCTCGCCGGCGTCTTCGAGCAGGGCGGCACCGCCGCCGCCGTGAAGGTCCCGGGCTACACGCTCGCGGGCAAGACCGGCACCGCCAACAAGATCGACCCCAAGACGGGCAACTACTCGCAGGAGAAGTACGTCGCCTCCTTCATCGGCTTCGCGCCCGCCGCGGCCCCCAAGCTGCTCATCTCGGTGGTGGTGGACGAGCCCAAGGGCGACATCTACGGCGGCGACGTCGCCGCGCCGGCCTTCGGCAAGATCGCCGACTTCGCCCTCCCGGCCCTGCGCATCGCTCCCTGAGGCGGAACGGGCCGTGGCCGCGCCCCTGACTAGACTCCGGCCGATGCTGCTGCGCGAGGTGTTGGCCGACACCGGGGCGGCCGGGCTGGACGACCTCCCGCAGGCGGAGGTGTCCGCGCTCGCGTACGACCACCGGACCGTCGGCGACGGCACCGTCTTCTTCTGCGTCCCCGGCTTCACCCGGGACGGCCACGACTTCGCCGACGAGGCGGCCCGCGCGGGCGCCGCGGCGCTCGTCGTCGACCATGAGGTCGCGCTGGACCCGGCCTCGCCCGCCGTCCCGCAGGTGCTCGTCCCGGACGTGCGGGCCGCGATGGCACCCGCCGCGGCCGCCCTGCACGGCGACCCGACGGCCCGCCTGAAGATGGTCGGCATCACCGGCACCAACGGCAAGACGACGAGCGCGTTCCTCATGCGCGACGTGCTCGAGGCCGCTGGCGTGCCCACGGGGATGCTCGGCACGATCCAGAACGTCGTCGGAGGCCAGACCCGCGAGGCGGTGCGCACCACCCCCGAGGCCATCGACCTGCAGGCCACCTTCGCGGCGATGCTCGAGGCGGGGGACCAGGCGTGCGTGATGGAGGTCTCCTCCCACGCGCTGGCCCTGCACCGCGCCGACGCCGTCCACTGGGATGTCGCGGTGTTCACCAACCTCACCCAGGATCACCTGGACTTCCACGCCGACATGGACGAGTACCTGGCGGCCAAGCGGCGGCTGCTGGAGGCCGACCCGGGTGTCCGCGTGATCAACGTCGACGACCCGCACGGCGCCGCCCTGGCCCGTGACTTCCCCGACGCAGTCACCGTGGCCGTCGACGCGCCCGCGGACCTGCGGGCGATCGGGGTGACGAGCAGCGCGGCCGGCTCGCGGTTCACCGTCGACGGCCTCCACGTGGCCATCCCGCTCCCCGGGCGCTTCAACGTCCGCAACGCCCTGGGCGTGATGGCCGCGGCCCGCGCGCTGGGCCTTCCCGATCCCGCCATCGTCGGCGCGCTGGCCCACGCCGGCCGTGTCCCCGGGCGCTTCGAGCCGGTGGACGAGGGCCAGGGCTTCTCCGTGCTCGTGGACTACGCCCACACCCCGGACTCCCTGGAGAACGTGCTGCGCGCGGCCCGCGACCTCGCCGCCGGCGGGCGCGTCCTGTGCGTGTTCGGGTGCGGCGGCGACCGCGACCGCGGCAAGCGCCCGCAGATGGGCGCCCTGGCCGGGGCCGGGGCCGACTGGGCCATCGCCACCTCCGACAACCCGCGCTCGGAGGATCCATTCGCGATCCTCGCGGCGATCGTCGACGGCGTGGCGTCCGAGGACCTGGACCATGTCGAGGTCATCGAGGACCGTGCCGTGGCCATCGACCGCGCGGTCTCCATGGCCGCCGACGGCGACGTCGTGATCATCGCCGGCAAGGGCCACGAGCACGGGCAGACCCTGGCCGGCGGCTTGACCATCCCCTTCGACGACGTGGGCGTGGCCCGGGAGGCGCTCCGTGCGCGACTGGACGCCTGAGCGCATCGCGACCGAGGCCGGCGCCCGCCTGGCCGCCGCGCCCGCCACCCAGGAGGGCTTCGACCGCGTCGTCATCGACTCCCGCGAGGCGGGCCCGGGCGCGCTGTTCGCCGGCCTGCCGGGCGAGCACGTCCACGGCGCCACGTTCGCCGCCCAGGCCCTGCGCGACGGCGCCTGGGGGGTGCTGGTGGACCCGGAACACGCGGAAGATCTGGACGGCCCCGGCACCGTGCTCGTCGCCGACGACCCGCTGGCCGCGCTGCAGCGGCTGGCCACCGCCTGGCGCCGCGCCCTGGGCGCCACCGTGATCGGCGTGACCGGCTCCACCGGCAAGACGTCGACGAAGGACATCCTCACCGCCATGCTGCGCCCCGAGCGCCGTGTCGTCGCCACGCCGGCCAACCGCAACACCGAGATCGGCCTCCCGCTGGTGATCCTCGACGCCCCCGCCGGCACCGAGGTCCTGGTGCTGGAGATGGCGATGCGCGGCCGCGGCCAGATCGCCGAGCTGGCGGCCATCGCCGAGCCTGACATCGGCCTCATCGTCAACGTCGGCCCCGTCCACCTGGAGCTGCTCGGCACGCTCGACGCCATCGCCGCGACGAAGGCCGAGCTGATCGCCGGCCTGCCCGCCGGCGCCACGGCGATCGTGCCCTCGGACTCCGCGCTGCTGGCCCCGCACCTGCGCGAGGACCTGCGCACCGTCACCTTCGGCCCGGGCGGTGACGTCGCCGACCTCGGCGACGTTCAGGTGTCCCTGCCTGGCGCCCACATGCGCTCCAACGCTCTCGCCGCACTGGCCGCCGCCCGCGCCGCCGGCGTGTCCCCGCACGGACGCGTGGAGGTGGAGCTGAGCGCCCTGCGCGGCCAGCGCGTGCACCTGCCCGCGGACGTTGTCGTCATCGACGATTGCTACAACGCCAACCCCATGTCGATGCATGCCGCCCTCGACGAGCTCGCCGCGTCCGCGGGTGGGCGGGCCCATTCTCGTCGCGTGGCCGTGCTCGGGGACATGCTCGAGCTGGGCCCCGACGAGCGCCGCTTCCACGCCGAGGCGGGCGCCCACGCACGCCTGCGGCAGGTCGACCTGCTCGTCACGGTCGGGCCGCTGGCCGCCGCCATGGCCCCGCCCTACGGCGGCGAGGTGCTGCTGGCCGCGGACGGCGAGGAGGCCGCGCGCCTGGTGGCCGAGCAGCTGCGGCCGGGCGACACCGTGCTCGTCAAGGCCTCCCGTGGCGTCGGCCTGGAGGTCGTCGCCCAGCGGCTGGCGGCCACCTGGCAGCCGCCCGCCGGCTCCGGCGGCGACGGCGCCACCGACCCGCGGGGACCGGCCTCATGATCACCGTCCTCATCGCGAGCACCGCGGCGCTGCTCATCACCATCTTCCTCAGCCCCCGCTTCATCGAGTTCCTGCGGGTGCGCTCCTTCGGCCAGCAGATCCGCGAGGAGGGGCCGGCCGGCCATCAGGTCAAGGCCGGCACGCCCACCATGGGCGGCATCATCATCTTCACCGCGATCTCGATCCCCTTCCTGATCCTGTCGGACTACGACTGGCGGGCGATCGGGGTGTACGGCGCGGCGATGGCCGCCGCGCTGCTCGGCTTCGCCGACGACTACACGAAGCTCGTCAAGCGCCGGTCGCTGGGCCTGCGCGGCCGCACGAAGCTCATCGTCACGATCGCCATCTCCCTCGTTCTGTGGTGGATCGCCACCGAGAAGGCGGGCCTCAACGACGACCTGCGCCTGCGCGTCGTCGACGGGGTCGTGGACCTCGGCGTGTTCTACCCGGTGCTCATCTACCTGGTGGTGGCGGGCACAACGAACGCGGTCAACCTCACCGACGGGCTGGACGGCCTCGCCGCCGGCGTGGCGGCCATCGTCTTCCTCGCCTTCCTGGGGATCACCTTCATCACCACCGGGCAGCGGGACCTGGCGCTGCTGTGCGGCTGCCTGGTCGGCGGCTGCATCGGATTCCTCTGGTACAACGCGTTCCCGGCCACGATCTTCATGGGGGACACGGGATCGCTGGGCCTCGGGGGCGCCGTCGCGGGACTGGCCGTGATGACGAAGACCGAGATCCTGCTGATCATCCTCGGCGGGATCTTCGTGATCGAGGCGCTCAGCGTGATCATCCAGGTCTTCTCCTTCCAGACCTTCCGCAAGCGGATCTTCCTGATGGCCCCGATCCACCACCACTTCGAGCTGCGGGGGTGGTCGGAGACCAAGATCATCCTGCGCTTCTGGATCGTGGCCGTCGTCTTCGCGGCGATCGGCTTCACGATCTACCAGCAGTCCGTCTCCTGATGGTGCGCCCAGCGCTGCCGCCGGGCCCCTGGCTCGTGGTCGGGCTGGCCCGCTCCGGCGTGGCCGCCGCCCGCGTGCTGCACGAGCGCGGCGAGACGGTGGTCGGCGTGGACCGCGGTGCGCCCGAGGCCGATCTCCCCGAGGGGGTCGCCGCCCACCTGGGCGCCGACGGCCTGGCGCTGCTGCCCCACGCCCGCGCGGTGGTCAAGAGCCCTGGCGTCCCGGCCCAGGCGCCCGTGATCGCCGCCGCCCGCCAGCAGGGCATCCCGGTGCTCGGCGAGCTGGAGCTGGCCTGGCGGCTGCTCGACAACCCGTTCGTGGCGGTCACCGGCACCAACGGCAAGACGACGACGGTCGAGCTGATCGGCCACATCCACCGCGAGGCCGGCCTCCCGGTGGTGGTGGCGGGCAACGTCGGCACCGCGCTGGCCTCGCTCGTCGGGACCATCGAGCCGGACACCGTGGTGGTGTGCGAGGCGTCGTCCTTCCAGCTCGAGGACACCATCGACTTCGCCCCCGAGGTCGCCGTGCTGCTCAACGTCGCCGAGGACCACCTGGACCGCCACGGCACGATGGAGGCCTACCAGGCGGCCAAGCTGCGGATCTTCGTCAACCAGGGCAACGACGACATCGCCGTCTCCCCGCTGGACTCCGGCATCGAGGACCTCGGCGGCTGCGCCAAGCGCATCTGCTTCGGGGCGGGCCTGCAGGCCGACCTGGCCGACCGCGCCGGCCAGCTCTGGTGGCTGGACGAGCCGCTGCTCGGGGTCGACGAGATCCACCTGCGCGGCGCCCACAACCGCCAGAACGCGATGGCCGCCGCGGCCGCCTGCCTGGCCCGGGGGATCGACGCGGACGCGGTGCGACGCGGCCTGCGCACCTTCCCGGGCGTGCCGCACCGCCTGGAGGAGATCACCACCCGCCGCGGCGTCCTCTACGTCAACGACAGCAAGGCCACCAACGTCGCCTCCACCGTGGTGGCGCTCGCCGCGCTGGACCGGCCCGTGCACCTCATCGCCGGCGGGCAGGGCAAGGCGCAGGACTTCGCCCCGCTGCGCGCGGCCGTGGCCGACGGGGTGCTCGGCGTCTACCTCATCGGCGAGGACGCGCCCCTGCTGCACGCCGCGCTCGACGGCGCGGTGCCGCTGCTGGACTGCGGCGACCTGGCCACCGCCGTCTCCGCCGCCCGCCTGGCCGCCGAGGACGGGGAGGTCGTGCTGCTCAGCCCGGCCTGCGCCTCGTTCGACCAGTTCGACAACTTCGAGCAGCGGGGCGACGCCTTCCGCGCCCTGGTCGGCGGATAGCCAGGCAGGATTCGCAGGGCCGGCCGCGAAGGGCACGGTGATATGGCCAGCGCCGCCCCTGCCGCCGCGAAGCGCTCCGCTCAGCCCCTCGAGTATCGACTCCTGCTGACGGTCGTCCTCTGCCTGCTCGCGGGCGGCGCCGTGATGGTCTACTCCGCCTCCTCCGCGCCGGCCGCCCTGCAGGGCCAGGGCGACGGCACCGGCTACCTCGTCAAGTACGTCATGTACGGCGGGATCGGGCTGCTGGCCATGTGGGTCATCGCCAAGCGCGGGCTCGCCCTGGCCGTCCGCTGGACGATCCCGCTGCTCGTCCTCTCCTTCGTCTGCCTCGTCGCCGTGCGCATGCCCGGCATCGGCGTCAGCGTCAACGGCGCCCGCCGCTGGCTCGGGGCCGGGCCGCTGACCTTCCAGCCCTCGGAGCTGGCCAAGCTCTCGCTCGTCCTCTACGGGGCGATGATGCTGGCCCGCCGCCCCGGCACCCCGCGGCACCCGCGGGAGATCATGCCGCTGGTCATCGTCGGCTCCGTCGCCGCGCTCCTCGTCGCCAGCCAGCCCGACCTCGGCACCGCGCTGGTCATCGGCTTCACCGTCTCGGCGATGCTCGTGGCGGCCGGCATCCCCTGGCGGTGGCTGGCCACCGGCGGGGGGATCACCGCCGTCTTCGTGCTGCTCTTCGCGATGTCGGCGGACTACCGCCGCGCGCGCCTCACCTCGTTCCTGGACCCGTGGGAGCACGCCGCCACCGGCGGGTACCAGTCGGTGCAGGGCATGATCGCGCTGGGCTCGGGCGGCCTCACCGGCAAGGGCATCGGCCAGGGCACCTCCAAGCTCTTCTACCTCCCCGAGGCCCACACGGACTTCATCCTGGCCATCATCGGCGAGGAGCTCGGGGTGCTCGGCATCGTCGTGCTGCTCTCGCTCTACGGCCTCGTCGCCTACGCCGGGCTGCGCATCGCCCGCAACGCCCAGGGCGAGTACGCCAAGCTCGTGGCCACCGGCCTGACCTGCCTGGTCCTCGCCCAGGCGACGCTCAACATCTTCACCGTCCTGGGCCTGGCGCCCCTCACCGGCGTGCCGCTGCCCTTCATCTCCTACGGTGGCACCAGCCTCATCGTGCTGCTGGCGGTCATGGGCCTGCTGTTGAATGTGGCCTCCGGCGCGACCGTGCACGTGCGCGCCGTGCCCCAGCGCCCCCGAACCTCCCGACCGAGAGCCGTAGCCGATGACCCGAATCGTGATAGCCGCCGGAGGGACGGCGGGACACGTCGTTCCCGCTCTGGCGGTGGCCGACGCGCTGCGGGCTGACGGCGCCGAGGTCGTCTTCGTCGGCGGGGACCGCGCGGAGGCCACGCTGGTCCCCGAGGCCGGCTACCCGCTCCACCGCATCGAAGTCGAGGGCCTGAGCCGCTCCAACCCGCTGCGCGCCGCCCGCGCGGCCGGCAAGGCGGTGGGCGCCGCCCGCGTGGCCCGGCGC
>CAZXNX010000086.1:0-8902 GCA_964642225.1 uncultured Solirubrobacteraceae bacterium
CCCGCAATCGCTGCCCGGGCCTTCAGCGCCACCGAGGTCCTGGAGCGCCCCGAGCCCGCGCTGCGCCCCGGCCCCAAGGGACCGCGCCGCGCCTCCACCGCCGCGCGCCCCGAGAAGACCCTGGCCGTCCCCGAGTCCCTGGCCGGCATCGTCTCCCCGCCGCCCAGCAGCGACGTGCGCATCCTGCGCCGCTCGCCGGGCATGCTGGCCCACTACGACGCAACGCAGACCCTGGAGCTCGCCGCGCTGCTGCCCCGCGAGGCCGCCGTCCTGTTCGGGGTGATGGCCATCGCCCGCACCGGGAACGCGGTGACGGTGGCGATCGCCGACCCCACCGACGAGGTCGCCCGCACCGTCGTGCTGACGCGCATGAAGTCGATCGGCATCGACCACGTCGACTTCGTGCCGATGGAGGGCCCGGCGATCCAGGAACGCGTGCGCGAGGGCTTCTCGCTCACCCCGCTGAACCTGCCCGAGGTGCCGGAGCGCCCGCCGCTGACGCCGCTGGTGGTGCCGGTCGCCCGCAGGGGCGCCGCCACCGAGGAGGACGAGACGGCCACGCCGACCGTCACCCCCGGGGTCGACGAGCTGGGCGACCTCCTGCTCGCCGAGGGCCACCTCACGCAGGAGCAGCTGCAGTGGTCGCGCGAGCGCGCGGTCGCCGAGGGCGCCACCCTGCGGGAGTTCGTCTGCCATCACGGCCTCGTCACCGAGGCGACCGCCGGGCGCGCCATCGCCGCCCTCAACGAACTGGACTACGTGGAGCCGGCCACGCTGGCGGTCGACGGCGACGTCGTGCGCGGCCTGCCCTCGCGCTTCGCCTTCAAGCACGGCGTGCTCCCCTGGCGCGAGCAGGACGGCATCACCGACATCGCCGTGGCCGAGCCCGACGACCCGCAGATGCGGGCACGGCTGCAGGAGCACTACGGGAAGATCCGCCTGTCGGTGGCCCCGAAGGTGGCGATCCTCGCGGCGCTCGAGCACGCCCATGCCCCGGACAACATCTTCGCCGCGACCTCCAAGCTGGCCGAGAGCCGCCCGGTCGACTCCGCCGCCGTCACCTTCACCCAGCGCCAGAAGCTCGCCGCGGCGATCCTCGGGGTGCTGGGCCTCATCGCCTTCGTGCTCTGGCCGCTGAACACGTTCATCGCCTTCAACATCGCGGCCAGCCTCTTCTACCTGACCTCATCGGCGTACAAGATCCTGCTGGCCCGCCACAGCTTCCTCAACGAGATCGTCACCCCGACGACCCCCGAGGAGGTGGCCGCGCTGGACGAGGCGCGCCTGCCGGTGTTCACCATCCTCATGCCGATGTACCGCGAGGCGGCGATCGTCCACACGCTGGTCGAGAGCATCGCCAAGCTCGACTACCCGCGGCACAAGCTCGACGTGAAGCTGCTGCTGGAGGAGGACGACGAGGAGACGCCGGCCGCGCTCGCCGAGATGGACCTCCTCCCCCACTTCCACGTCGTGATGGTGCCCGACGCGCTGCCCAAGACGAAGCCGAAGGCGTGCAACTACGGCCTGCTGCTGGCCCGCGGCGAGATCACCGTGATCTACGACGCCGAGGACGAGCCCGACCCCGACCAGCTCAAGAAGGTCGTCGTCGCCTTCGCCAAGGGCGACCCGTCGATGGTCTGCGTGCAGTGCAAGCTCAACTACTACAACCGCACGCAGAACCTGCTCACCCGCTGGTTCACCACCGAGTACTCGCAGTGGTTCGACATCTTCCTGCCGGGCCTGGACAGCCAGGACGTGCCGATCCCGCTGGGCGGCACCTCCAACCACTTCATGACGGCCGAGCTGGTGAGCCTCGGCGCCTGGGACCCCTACAACGTCACCGAGGACGCGGACCTCGGCATCCGCCTGTCCAAGAACCACTGGCGCACCGGCGTGGTCGACTCCACCACGTACGAGGAGGCCAACCCGGACCTGCACAACTGGATCCGGCAGCGCTCGCGGTGGATCAAGGGCTACATGCAGACCTGGCTCGTCCACATGCGCCACCCGATCACGCTGCTGAAGACGCTGGGGGTCAAGTCGTTCCTCAGCTTCCAGCTCACCGTCGGCGGCACCTGCGTGGGCTTCCTGCTCAACCCGTTCTACTGGCTGCTGACGCTCGCGTTCATCCTCAGCGAGGCCGGCGTCATCCGCGCCGCCTTCCCGGGCATCGTCTACTTCGCGGCCAGCTTCGGGCTGATCGTCGGCAACTTCGCCTTCATGTACCTCAACGTGGCCGGCTCCATGCGGCGCGGCTATTTCGACCTGGTCAAGTACGCCCTCATCTCGCCGATCTACTGGGTGCTGATGTCGTGGGCGGCGTGGAAGGGGCTCATCCAGCTCATCACCAAGCCGCACTACTGGGAGAAGACCGAGCACGGCCTGGCCACCGAGCGCACCACCGACCACCACACGGGCTGAGCGCGCCATGGCCACGGTCGAATACCAGCCTCTGATCCCGGCGCGGGTGGCGCGCGAGGGGCACCGCAAGGTGAAGGAGAAGCGCTGGCGCCCCAGTGTGCGGGCGATCGAGTCGTTCGCGGTCTTCCTCGTCTGCCTGGCCGTCTACATGGTGCTCGGCTGGAAGGTCGTCCACGAGCAGCACCTGATCATCTTCGACGCGACGGCGCGGCTGGCCCACGCGTACTTCGTGCTGTGGAACCAGCCCGGCAAGCTGGCGTCGATCGGCTTCGTGTGGGCGCCGTTCTCCACCCTGGCCTTCCTGCCCTTCGCGCTGATCAAGCCGCTGGCCACGTCGATGATGGCGCTGACGGCCACGTCGGCGACGTTCGCGGCGCTGACGATGATGGTGCTCAACCGGGCCTGCGGCTACCTGGGGATGCCGGTCTGGCAGCGCCTGCCGCTGGTGGCGCTCCTGGCCTTCAACCCGATGACCCTGTTCTACGCGGTCAACGGGATGAGCGAGATGCCGTACCTCTTCCTCCTCTCGGCGGCGGTCTACTACTTCATCCGCTGGCACGTGGAGGAGAAGAGCGTGTGGCTCGTCCCGGTCGGGATGATCCTCTCGATCGCCGTGCTGACCCGGTACGAGATCCTCGGGTACGCCCTGGTGATCTGCGCCGCGATCCCCGTGATCCTGTGGGCCCAGCGCAAGCGCCGCCAGGAGGTCTCGGCGAGCACGATCACGGTGCTCGTCCCGATCATCTACGCCCTCGTCCTGTGGGTCTTCTTCAACTGGCTGATCATCGGCGACCCGCTGTTCTGGCTGAAGAACCAGATCGGCATCGGGGGCGGTGGGGGCGAGACGGTGGCGACGGCCAGCAAGAACGTGGTGACCGACGCCGCCGCGGCCGCCCTGCCGACGTTCAACGACCTGTTCGCCCGCCTGCTGGAGCTCAACGCCAAGATGTTCCCGCTCGTGCCGATCGTGGCCGGGACGCTCCTGTTGTGGTCCATCGTGACCCTCGTCGGCTCGCGCAGCCGGGAGTCCACCCGCAACGGCGTGATGTCCTTCTGGATGGCCGTGCTGGTGGCCACCAACCTCCTCACCACCACCGCGCTGCTGGTCAAGGGACTCGACACCAACCTGCTGCAGCTCCGCTACAACATGCGCTCGATGCCGGTGGCGATCCTCGGCGTCGCGTGGCTGTGGTTCATCGTTCCCGGTGGGCGCTGGCCGCGCCTGGCGGTGTGGGCCGCCGCGGTCGTGATCCTCGCGGCCACCATCCCCTCGACGTGGCACACGATGTCCACGTGGCCGGTGCAGTACGAGGAGAACATCTTCGTCCGCGCCCTGTCCACCGGCGCCGACCAGGAGGGCACCGATCCGGGGGGGCCGTACACGATCGGCAACGCCGACGACCGCGAGATGTCCAACTGGATCAAGGCCAACCTGCCCGTCGCCCGCGACCGCATCCTCACCGACGACGGCCAGACCTTCGGCGTGATGCTCGTGAGCGGCCACCCGGAGTGGTTCCGCGACCGCATCGACCACGGCGACGGCAACTGGAAGCGCGTGCTGCGCAAGCCGTGGGGCAAGGTCGACTACCTGCTCGTGGCCCGCTACCCGCTGGCGCCCGACGACATCGTCGACGAGATCCAGAAGCTCTACCCCGGCCTGCGCACCAACCAGGTCCCGGGCATCTCCGTCGTCCACAGCAACGAGCACTACGTCCTGCTGCGCATCGCGCCCCGCAAGCCCGGGACCACCCCGTCGCGGTTCGACAAGGCGTTCGACGGCGCGATCCCCCAGGGCCTCGTCCCCCGGCTGTGAGCACCCCGCGCGCCACCCGACGCACCGCGCTGCTGGCCGGCGGCGGCGCCCTCGCCGCGCTGGCCGGGTGCGGCGGCGAGGAGAAGACGGGGCCGACGCCGGCCGCCCGCGCGCGGATCGCCGCCAGCCTGGGCGAGCACGAGTGGCTGGCGCAGGCGCTGGTGGTCGAGCACGCCCAGCTCGCCGCCTACACCGCCGTGGCCGCCTCCGGCCTGTTCGACGGTGACCTGCGCAAGGAGCTGGCCTCCTACGCGCGGATCGAGCGCGAGCACGTCGACGCGCTGGAGCACGCCTACCGCCGCCAGGGCGGCCGGCCGCCGACGGTGCGCACCGGCACGGTGCCGCTGGCCGACCGCCAGAGCGCCCTGCGCTTCTGCGAGAGCCTCGAGGTGACCGCCACGGGGATGTGGACGTGGTTCGCCCAGCGCGCCGTCGCCTTCGACGTGCGCACCGCGACGGTGTCGCCGGACTGGTAGCGCGACGACGAACGCGCACCACGGCGGTGTCGATCATGGGCGTGGAGGCCCGGCAGATCAACGGCCTGCGGGCCGCGCGGGGCGCCGCCGTCACCGCCGCCGCGCCGCCCCCGGTCTCCGTGAGCGCCGCGGCGGCCCGGGTCCACGACTTCGCCTCCGTGGTGGCGCCGTGAGCGCCGCGCAGGGGATCACCCGCGCGCAGCTCCTGATGGCCGGGCTGGCCCTGGCCCTCCCGGCGGGGGCGCGGGCGGCGACGAGCACCACCAACACCACCGGCATCCCGCAGGAGGGCGACCCCGGCTACGACCCGCTCACGCCCGCCGACCGCGAGGCGGTGAAGTTCCTCATCGACCTCGAGGAGCTGCAGCTGGCCGTCTACCGCCACGCCGCGACCGTCCCCCCCAGTGCCCCGGTGCAGCGGTTCGCCGCCCAGGCGCTGGTGCGCGAGCGCCGCCACCGGGCCATCCTGCTGCGCCTGCAGCGCGACCGCAGCGTGATCGCCAACCGGCCGCGCATCTACGCCTTCAACGCCGGCGACGACGCGACGTTCCTCACGCTCGCCTCCCGGGTGGAGGAGGCCGTCGTGCAGGGGTACAACGGCGTGATCGTGCTGCTCGACGAGGCCGAGTCGCTCAGCCCGATCCTCGCGCCGATCGCCGTCGACGAGGCCACGCACGCCGGGGCGGTGCGGGTGCTGCAGGGCCAGGATCCGGTCCTCTACTCGTTCGACGACCCCAAGACGCGCAACTCCATCGCCCCCATCCTCGGCTCGCCCGAGGGATAGCCCTATCGTTCCGCCCCGATGAGCGCCCCCTCCCCCCGCGTGAGCGCGATCGTCCCGACGATCGCCCTGAACGACTTCGGCCGCCGCTGCCTGGCGGCGCTGCTGACGCACGACGACGTCGAGGTGGTGCTCGTCCCCGACGAGCGCCCCGAGGGCCTCGACCCGCGCGTGGTGTGCGTGCCGTCCGGCCCGGCGAACACGTCGATCAAGCGCCAGCTCGGCCTGGAGGCCAGCAGCGGCGCCTACATCGCGCTCATCGACGACGACGCGCTCCCCGACGCCGGCTGGCCACAGGCCGGCGTGGACATCCTCGACGGGGACGCCACCATCGGCGCGGTCGCGGGCCCGTCGCTGACGCCCGAGGACGAGCCGGAGCTGGGGCAGATCTCCTTCCGGCTGTACGCCTCGCCGCTGGTGAGCGGCCCGCACCGCTGGCGCTACGCGCAGGTGGCGGCCAAGGACGTCGACGACGCGCCGACGGTCAACCTCATCCTGCGGCGCAGCGAGGCCGAGGCGGTCCGGCTGGACACGCCGTTCGCGTTCGGGGAGGACACGGTGGTGTGCGAGCGGCTGCTCAAGGCGGGCTGGCGCATCCGCTACACGCCGGACCTCGTCGTGCTGCACTCGCGCCGCCCGCTGTGGCGCGGGCACCTGCGCCAGCTCTTCCGCTGGTCGCGCCGCCGCGGCGCCTTCGCGCGGGCGGGCGGCCTCAACTCGCTTCGCCCCTCCTACTTCGCGCCCACCGCGCTGGTCCTCGGCCTGCTCAGCCGGCCGCTGCTGCCCCGGCCCCTGAAGCTCGTGTGGAACGCGGTGGTCGCCGTCTACGTGACCGCCTGTGCCGTCGACGGATTCGACCGCCGGCCGGGCCGCTGGTGGCGCACCAGCGCAGGGATCGTCGCCACCCACATCACCTACGGGATCGGCTTCGCGATGTCGATGCTGGGCCGGCCGCTGCCCGAGGCCCGCGAGGGCGAGGACGACGCCTAGGACGGGTGGCCGAGGCGGGCCTTCAGGGCCGCCCACACCGTGCGCGCATCGGCCCGCTTGCGCGCCCGCCACGCCCACCGCAGCCGTTCGCCGCGCCGCGCCGCGCGCACCTGCCGGCGCTCGCGACCGGTGAGCGGGCGGAAGCTGCGTTCCAGCCGCGCCGCGTACTCGTCGCCGAACGCGTCGACCTCCGGCCCGTCCGGCCACCACGCTTCGGGCGCGCGCCCGTCCGTGACCAGCCCGGCGTAGAGCGACTCCAGCTGCCGGGTCAGCTTCACGGCGTCCATCAGGCGGTCGGCCTTCTCGGCCGCCGCACGCCCCATCCGGGCGGCGCGGTCGGGCTCGCCGACGATCGCCGCGCACGCCTCGGCAAAGGCCCGCGGATGGTCGGCGATGTGGCCGGTGACCCCCTCGTCGACCTGCTCGATCTGGCCGTTGTCCACCCACGGGGTCGAGCACGTGACGATCGGCAGGCCCAGGCCCATCGCCTCGGAGATGGCCACCGAATAGCTCTCGCCGATCTCGGCGGCGGTGATGAAGACGTCGCACGCGGCGAAGCGCAACGCGACCTCGGCCTCCGAGGGGGTGGTGTCGACGAGGTGGACCTGCTCGCGCACGCCCAGGCGCTGCAGCCGCCGCTCGACGTCGGGGGTCGCGCCGACGAGCATCACCTGCGTCTCCGGGGCCAGGCGCAGGAGCTCGGGGATCATGTCGACAAGCAGCCGCCGCCACTTCGTGTCGTCGTCGCGGCCCACGCGGCCGACGACCGGGCGGTCGGGATCCAGGCCCAGCCGGCGCTTGGCCTCGCGGCGCTCCGGGGCCATCGCCCGCAGGCGGAAGAGGTCGATCGGCCAGTGCAGGACGCGGTGCTGGTCGTGGAAATCCGCGCCGCTCAGCCCCAGGCGCTCGCGGTAGCGCCACGCGCACATCTTGCCCACGAAGAGGTGGCAGTCGAAGCGGAAGCGATCCGGCGAGGCGTCGACCGCGCCGAACACGTTGGTCTCGACGAGGTGCGGCACCCCGGCGCGACGCACCGCCGCCGGCACGAGCGGCTCGGTGAGCCCGCCGCGGAACACGTGGACCACGTCGACGCCCTCCAGCAGCCGGGCCAGCTCCTCCTCGTCGCCGCCCGCCACGCTGACGGGCACGCCGGCGGCCTCCAGGTGCGCGCGGCGCGGGCCGCCCTCGTTGACGGCCACCACGCGCACGGCGACGACCTCGGGGTCGAAGGTGAGCGCGTGCGTGACAAGACCCTTCTCGGTCCCGCCGAGGCCCAGCGCTCCGGTGACCAGGGCCACCTCGATTCGTCGGTCCATCCGCGGCGAGCGTATCGGGACCGCCCGTCGGCGGGATGCTCCACTACCGTGCAGGCATCGCACCGCCGTCCGTCACCGTCCTGCTGCCGACCTTCAACTCGGCCGCCCTGCTCCCCACCGCCCTGGCGTCCCTGGCCGCCCAGGACTACGCGGGCGAGGTTGAGCTGCTCGTGGTCGACGGCGGCTCCACCGACGACAGCGTGGCGCTGGCCCTGCGCCACGGCGCGCGCGTGGTGGACAACCCGGACGGGCACGAGGAGGCCGCCCGCGCCCTCGGGGTCGACGAGGCCCGCGGCGAGCTGATCCTGCTGCTGGATGCCGACAACGAGCTGGTCGGCGCCGACTGGCTCTCGCGGCTGGTGGCGGCGCTGGACGCCGGCCCCGGCGTGGTGGCCAGCGACTGCCTGCACCACGCGTGGCGGGCGACCGACCCGCCGGTGAACCGGCTGTGCGCGCTCATCGGCGGCACGGACCCGCTGGCCATCGAGCTGGGCTGGGGCGACCGCTGGGCGGTGCACCTGGGCCGCTGGACGGGCCAGCCGATCCTCCAGGACACCATCGCCGGGGACGGTGTGCACCTCGTGCGCATCGACCCCGACCGCCCGCCGTCGATGGGCTCCAACGGCTTCCTCGTGCGTGCCGACGCCCTGCGGCGCACGGACTACACGCCGAGCTTCGTGCACTCCGACGTGGCCGGCGACCTGGCCGCCGACGGCGGCGTGTTCGCCCGCGTGGACATGGGGATCGTCCACCACTACGCGCCCACCCTGCGGCGCTACGCCCAGAAGCAGCGCCGCCGCGCGCGGCGCAGCCTCAGCGGCGTGCCCGTGCAGCGCCGCGGCTACCGGCCGCCCCCGTGGCGCCTGGCGCTGCAGGTGCTGTTCTCGGCCTCCGTCGTCGGGCCGTCGCTCCTGGCCGTGCGCGGCTACCGCCGCCACGCCGACTGGGCGTGGGCGCTGTACCCGGTGCTCTCGCTCATCACCGTCGCCGCCTACGTCGGCGAGCGGGCCGCGCTGCTGCGCCCGGACGGACAGGCGCCGTGAACCGGCGGCTGCGCACCGCACTGCGGGCGCGCCGGGCCTCGATCGACCGCGTCGCCTACCTG
>CAZXNX010000087.1:0-8826 GCA_964642225.1 uncultured Solirubrobacteraceae bacterium
GCCCTGGCCCTCGCCGCGCTCATCACCCTGCTGCCCGCGCTGGGCTTCGTCGCCGCCCGCGAGCAGCGCGTCGAGGTGACCGTGCGCGGCAACGGCACGTGGCGCATCGAGCTGGCCCCCGGCACCGCCACCGTGTCCACCCTCACCCGCGGCAGCGGCGACCCGGAGGTCACGCTGGTCGGCTCGGTCCTGGCCCTGGCCCCGTTCGCCGCCGGCGGCCTGGCCCGCCGGCCCACGGGCATCGACGTGATCGGGCCCCGGCGCCGCCTGCGCCGGCTCCTGAAGGCCCGTCGCGTGCCGATCGGGCTCGACACCGTCCACCGGGCCGGCGTCGTCCCCTCCGCGGGAGTGCTGCTCGGCCTCCTGGCCCGCGGCGTGGCCCCGGAGTGGGTCGCCGGCTCCGACGTCGTCGACTTCCAGGTCTCCGGCGAGTTCGGCGGCACCTGGCGCGTGCGGACCCAGAGCGGCCATGCCGTCGGGGTCTACGTGCCCGACCCGGGCTCCCCGGCGCCCGACGCCACCGTCCACATCGCCGACGTCTCGGTGCTGCCGCTGCTGACGGCGTTGCCGCTCCCGCCCGGCGAGCGCCTGCTGGTCGGCGGCGACGCGGCCGCCGCGGCCGCCATCACCGGCCTGTTCCGCCGGGCGCAGGGCTTCGCCGCCGTCTCCGCCTGATTCCCGGCCGGGCGATCGGCCCGCTTCGCCGGCGCGCAACGTGCGCAAGGTGCGGGAACTGTGCCCCGACCGTCCGGACACCGACCTAGGATGACCAGCGTGGCCACCCCGACCTGCGCGCATCTTCACGTCCACTCCGAGTACTCGCTGCTCGACGGCGCCTGCAACATCGACGCGCTCGCCAGGCGGGCCGCCGAGTTCGGCCAGCCTGCCCTGGGCCTGACCGACCACGGCGTCATGAACGGCGCCGTGGAGCACTACAAGGCCTGCCGCAAGCACGGCATCAAGCCGGTCATCGGCTGCGAGATCTACTACGTCGACGACCACACCGCCAAGGGCAAGGTCGAGCGCAACCACCTCACGCTCCTGGCCGCCAGCGACCAGGGCTACCGCAACCTCGTCAAGCTCTCCTCGCTCGGCTTCCTGGACGGCCTGTCGCGCGGCAAGCCCAACGTCGACCTCGGCCAGATCGCCGCCCACGCGGAGGGGATCATCGCCCTCACCGGCTGCCTGGCCTCCCGCAGCTCCCAGCGCCTCATCGACGGCCGGGACGCCGAGGCCCGCGCCCACGTGGACGACCTCATCCAGGCCTTCGGTCCCGGCGACGTCTACTTCGAGGTCCAGAAGAACGGGATCGCCGAGCAGGACACGGTCAACGAGGGCATCGCCCGGATCGCCCGCGAGGTCGGCGGCTCGCTCGTGGGGACCGCCGACGTGCACTACCTGCGCGAGGAGGACCACCACCACCACACCGCGCTGCTGTGCGTGCAGACGAAGTCCACGCTGGCCAACCCCAAGATGGTCTTCGAGACCAACGAGTTCTTCCTCAAGGACAACGAGCGCATGGCCCGCGAGTTCGCGGACATGCCCGAGGCGATCGCCTCCACCGTGGAGATCGCCGAGCGCTGCAACGTGGAGATCCCGCTCGGCGGACAGCTCATCCCCAGCTACGACACGCCCGACGAGCGCGACGAGCAGACCTTCCTGCGCGACCTCGTCCTGGCCGGCCTGCGTGAGCGCTACGGCGACCCGATCCCGGCCGACGCGATGGCCCGGGCGGAGATGGAGCTGGGCGTCATCGACCGGATGGGCTTCAACGCCTACTTCCTCATCGTGTGGGACTTCGTGGCGTGGTCGAAGAACAACGGCGTGGCGGTGGGCCCGGGCCGTGGCTCGGCCGCCGGCTCGATCGTCTCCTACGCGCTGCGCATCACCGACGTGGACCCGCTGCGCTACGACCTGCTCTTCGAGCGGTTCCTCAACCCCGAGCGCGTGTCCATGCCCGACATCGACATCGACTTCTCGGTCCGCGGCCGCGAGCGCGTGATGCGCTACGTGACGGAGAAGTACGGCCGCGAGACGGTCGCCCAGATCATCACCTTCGGCCGTATGTTCCCGCGGGCCGCAACCAAGGACGCCGCCCGCGTCCTGGGCCACGACTACGGCGTGGGGGACCGGCTCAGCAAGATGATCCCCGACCCGCAGCAGGGCCGGGCCCCGTCCTTCGAGGACTGCCTCAAGCCCGGGCAGGACCTGCGCAACGCCTACGACACCGACGCCACCTCCAAGCAGGTCATCGACGTGGCCCGCGGCCTCGAGGGGATCGTGCGCAACTCGTCGATCCACGCGGCCGCCGTCGTCATCTCCGACCGCCCGCTCACCGAGATCGTCCCGCTGCAGCTCGCCGACTCGGGGGAGAAGGACGCCGACGGCAACAAGGTCCACCGCCAGGTCACGCAGTTCTCCATGAAGCCCGTGGAGGAGCTCGGCCTGCTCAAGATGGACTTCCTGGGCCTGCGCAACCTCGACGTGATCGAGGACGCCCTCGACATCATCGAGCGGTCCACCGGCGCGCGGCCCGACATGGCGACGCTGCCCCTGGACGACGCGCGCACCTACGAGATGCTCGCCCGGGGCGAGTCGGTCGGGGTGTTCCAGTTCGAGTCCGAGGGCATGCAGGAGGCGCTGCGCCGCGTCGGCCCGACGGAATTCGACGACCTCATCGCGCTGGTGGCGCTCTACCGCCCCGGCGCCATGGACCAGATCCCCACCTACGCCCGCGGCAAGCGCGACCCCGACCGCGTGGAGATCCCCGACGAGCGCCTGGCCCCGATCATCGGCCCGACCAAGGGCGTGAACCTGTACCAGGAGCAGTCGATGCAGATCGCCAAGGTCCTGGGCGGCTTCAGCGGCGCCAAGGCGGACGACCTGCGCAAGGCGATCGGCAAGAAGAACCGCGAGGCGATGGCCGCGCTGAAGCCCGAGTTCTACAGCGGCTGCGAGGCGTCGAACACGCCGCGCAACGTCGTCGACTGGCTGTGGCAGACCAACGAGAAGTCGGCCGACTACTCCTTCAACAAGTCGCACGCCGCCTGTTACGCCCTGATCTCCTACCGCACGGCCTGGCTGCGGGCCAACTACCCGGCCGAGTACATGGCGGCCCTGATCTCCTCGGTGATGGACACCAAGGACAAGGTGCCCTTCTTCGCCGCCCGGTGCGAGGAGATGGGCATCGAGATCCTGCCCCCGGACGTCAACCTCTCCGACCACGAGTTCGTTGTCGTGGAGGGCAACATCCGCTTCGGCCTCGACGCCGTCAAGGGCGTCGGGTACGCGGCGGTGGAGGCGATGAAGGCGGCCCGCGAGGAGGGCGGCCCGTTCACCTCGCTGTGGGACTTCTGCGAGCGCGTCGACGGCCGCTCGGTCAACCGCCGCGCCATCGAGGCGCTCATCAAGGCCGGCGCCTTCGGGTCCACCGGCGCCTCCCGCCGCGGGATGCTCGCCGTCCTGGAGCAGGCGCAGGCCGCCGGCTCCAAGATGCAGCAGGACGCCGAGATCGGGCAGGGCAGCATCTTCGACCTCGCCGACGACTCCGCGCCCGCCGCGGGCAGCGCCGCCGCCGCCTTCGCCGCGCCCAAGCACCCGCCGATCACCGGGGAGGAGTTCGACCAGAAGGAGCTCCTGGCCTTCGAGAAGGAGGCGATCGGCATCTACATCTCCGCGCACCCCCTCAAGGAGGTGCGCGAGGCCATGCGCAAGAAGACCGACGGGTCGATCTCCGAGCTCCTGGAGGGCAAGGACGGCGCGTGGATCACCACCGGCGGCATCATCACCGCCGCGCGCAAGCTCATGACCCGCAAGGGCGACCCGATGATGTTCGCCACGCTCGACGACCTCGAGGGCAACGTCGAGATGCTCGTGTTCGCCAAGGTGCTGGCCGAGTACCCGGGCGAGTTGGCCGCCGATGAGATCGTGCTGGTGCGGGGCCGCATCGAGCACGGCGACGGCGGCAAGCGCACGCTGATCGCCCAGACGGTCGAGCCCTTCCGGCCCAGCGAGGCCGAGGTCGAGTCGGCCCGGGCGGAGGCCGCGGTCGCCGCGGCGGCCGCCCCCAAGGCGCCGGAGTCGATGATGGTCCGCTTCGACGCCACGGCGGTCGCGCCCTCGATCATCGACGATCTCAAGCAGGTGTTCGGCAACTACCCCGGCGAGTCCGAGGTGGTGCTGGCCATCCAGACGAGCGGCGGCTCGCGCACCCTGAAGCTGGGCCCGGCCTACCGCGTGGCGCCCACGCCGACCCTGCGCGCCGAGCTCGAGCACATCCTGGGCCCCACCGCCGTCGGCGCCTGACCCCAGGACCCGGAGGTAAAGGTGCGGTGAAAATTCACCGCACCCGCCTGCGTTGGCAGTATCGTCTCAGCCGGCCCCTCGCTCTTCCGCTGGACCGGGGGCGGGGGGCCGTTCTTCCTCCCCTCCCCGCGAGTTCCAAGAAATGCCCGCTGAGCGGGCATTTTCTGGTGCAGGGGGCTCGCGGCTACGCGGCGCGGGCCTTCTGGCCCATCTCCCGCAGCTCCCAGGCGTAGTCCACGTCCGCCTTGGTGGCGCCCTTGCGGTCGGGGCCCGGGGTCTCCAGCACGCAGGCCAGGCCGTCGAAGCGCGGCTCCGAGAGGAAGGCGGCGCAGCCCTCCACGCCGATCTCGCCCTGGCCCAGGTCCGCATGCCGGTCGCGGTTGGCCCCGAACGGCGTCTGCGAGTCGTTGACGTGCAGGCCGCCGAGGCGCTCGGCGCCGACCGTCGCGTCGAAGTCGTCCAGCAGCGCCGTCAGCGAGGCGGCGGTGCGCACGTCGTAGCCGGAGGCGAACAGGTGGCAGGAGTCCAGGCACACGCCCAGGCGCGGATCGCCTCCCCCTGCGTCGATGAGATCGCGCAGCTCGGCGAAGGAGCGGCCCAGGGTCCCGCCGGTGCCGGCGGTGTCCTCCAGCAGCAGCGGGCAGGTGTCGGTCTCGGCCAGCGCCCGGGTGAACACCGCGCCCGCGCGCTCGATGGCGGGCTCCACCGGCCCGGTCTTGGCCGACCCGGGGTGGAGCACCACGCCGGCGGCCCCGATCCCGTCGCCGATGCGCAGCGACTGGATGAGGGAGGCCAGCGACTTCTCGGTGATCTCGGGGTCGTCGGAGCCGCAGTTGAGCAGATAGACGGCGTGGATGAGCACCGCGTCGACGTCGCTTGCGTCGAGCGCCTCGCGCATGCGGGCGAAGTCCTCCTCGGTGTGGGCGGTGGGCTTCCACATCCGCGGCGACTGGTTGAAGATCTGGATCGAGCGGCAGCCGAGCTCGGCGCCGCGCTCGACGGCCTTGTAGAGCCCTCCCGCGGGGGAGACGTGGGCGCCGATCAGCATGTCGATAGCTTGCCGTGCATGAGAGTCCGCTTTGCTCCTTCTCCGACCGGCGCCCTGCACATCGGAGGGGCCCGTGCCGCGTTGTACAACTGGCTGGTCGCCCGGCACGCGGGCGGGGTCATGGTGCTGCGGATCGAAGATACCGACCGCGAGCGGTCGACCCCCGAGAACGTCGAGCAGATCCTCGACGCCCTGCGCTGGCTGGAGCTGGACTGGGACGAGGGGCCGATCATGCAGACGGACGCGCAGGAGCGCCACCGCGCGGTGATCGAGCAGCTCCTGGCCGACGGGCACGCCTACCGCTCCACCGCCACCGGCGAGGACGTCCGGGCCTACAAGGAGCGCCACGGGGCCGACAAGGGCTTCCGCGGCGAGCAGGAGGCGCAGGGCGCGGTGCGCCTGCACGTCCCCGACAGCGGCGAGACCGTCGTCCACGATCTCGTTCGCGGCGACACCGTCTTCCAGCACGTCCACCTCGACGATCCGGTGATCGCGCGGGCCGACGGCAGCCCGCTCTACAACCTCGCGGTGGCGGTCGACGACCTCGACGCCGGCATCACCCACGTGATCCGCGGCGAGGACCACATCTCCAACACGCCCAAGCAGCTCCTGGTCCTCAAGGCGCTGGGCGCGCCCCAGCCCGTCTACGCGCACCTGCCGCTGCTCCACGGCCCCGACGGCAAGAAGCTCTCCAAGCGCCACGGGGCAGCCTCGGTGCAGGAGCTGCGCGACGACGGGTACCTCCCCGCGGCCGTGCGCAACTACCTGGCGCTGCTGGGGTGGGGCGACACCGACGACGAGACGATCATCTCCACCGGCGACCTCGTCCAGCGCTTCGACATCACCCGGGTGTCCAAGAACCCGGCCCGCTTCGACGAGCAGAAGCTGCGCTGGATGAACGGCCGCTACCTGCGCGAGCTCGACGACGAGCAGCTCACCGCCGAGCTGGAGCGCTTCACGGGCCGCACCGGCCTGCGGGCGAGCGTCGAGATCTCTCGCGAGAAGATCCAGACCCTGGCCGACTTCTGGCCGCTGGCCGGCTTCATCCACGACGGCCCCGCCGACGATCCGGCGGCCCGGGAGAAATGGCTGAACGACGACGGCCTGGCCGCCCTGGGCGACGTGCGCGCCGCCCTGGCCCTGCTGGGGGACTGGGCGGTCGAGCCGATCGAGGCGGTGCTGCGCGGCGTGGCGCAGGCACGCGAGGCCAAGCCGAAGATGGTCTTTCAGCCCGTGCGGGTGGCGCTGGCGGGCACCCCGGTCTCGCCGGGGATCTGGGAGACGCTGGTCGTGCTGGGCCGGGAGGAGTCGCTGCGCCGCATCGACGCCGCGCTCACCGCCGGGCCCCCGCCCGTCAGCGCCTGACCGACCGGCTCGCCTTCAGGGTGGCCTTCGTCGCCCCGGCGGCGGTGGCCACCACGGTGGCGCTCACCTTCACCTTGCGGCTGCGAGCCAGGGCCGACCGGGCGCGCCTGGTCAGCGTCACCCGCAGCGACTGGGTCCGCGCGGCGCCCACCGTCTTCGTCAGGCGGCCGATGGTCGAGCTGCGGCGGTCGCCGGGCAGCCGGGCCGTGAGGGTGGTGACGAGCTTCGTGGACGGTCGCGCCGTGCGGAGCGACAGCTTCAGGCCGCGGGAGCGCAGCGTGCCCAGCGACACCGCGGCGATGCTCAGGCGCGAGGCGGCCTTCGGCGGCGTGGGCGGGACGGCGGTCACCGTGTAGTCGAGCGTGGACGTCGCGCTGAGCCCGGAGCGGTCGGTGGCGGTGGCGGTCAGCTGGTGCGTGCCGATGGCCGCGTCGTAGCCGGTCACCGTGCAGCGGGACAGGCCCGAGGCCGCGTCGGTGGCCGTGCAGGAGATGGCGCCGCTGGGCGGGACGGTGGCGGTCGTGTAGCCCTGCGCCGCGATCCCGGTGATGGTGGGCGTGGTCGGCGGCGTGTTGTCGCGGCGGATGGTGAGGGGGACGCTCGTCGTCCCGCCGTCGCTGGTGACGGCGCAGGTCAGGGTGCGGATGGAGTCGGTGGTGATCGCGACCGGGTCGCAGCCGCTGGGGGGCTGGATCGACGTGTCGGGGTCGGCGAAGGTCCACGACACGTCCACGTCGCTGTGGTACCAGCCGCCGTCCCCGTCCGGCGCGGGCGGGTCGACCACGGGGGTGACGACGGGCGGCGTCCGGTCGATGTCGGCCAGAGCCTTGTCGGCCAGGAGGAAGCCGGCGCCGCAATCGTCGTCCGGCCCGACGGTGGGCAGGCAGTCGATGGTGTTGGTCTGGGCGGTCATCGCCCGGCGCAGCTCGGCGAGGGGCAGCGCGGGGTTGGCCGACCACAGCAGGGCGGCGACGCCCGCGGCCGCTGGGGAGGCCGCGCTGGTGCCGAAGAAGCAGTCCTTGCGGTCCACGCGCAGGCACCCGAAGTCGAAGACGGAGGTGGCGGTGCCGTCGGGCGCGGCGATCTCCGGCTTGTGGCGCAGGATCGGCCCGCCCGCGATGCGCGCGCCCGCGGCCGTGAAGTACCGCGGAAGGGGACCGCGTGAGCTGAACGGCTCGGCGGTGTCGAGGTCCGGGTCCGCCTGGTCGACGGCCGCCAGCGTGATCGCGCCAGCGGCGGCCGAGGCGTCGGGCCCGACCGTGGGGGACTGGGTGTCGTGCTCAATGGTGAAGGGATCGTTGAAGCCGGGATAGAACATCGTCTTGAGGTGCGACGGCCCCGAGCCCGTGCGGGCGAGTTCGACATAGAGCGTCTGTGGCGACCCCGTGGTGTTCTTGTACTCCAGGACGATCTCCGGGATCCGGGACGCGTTGGCCCCGGTGCAGGAGGAGACGAAGTTCGGCCCGCATGCGGCGACGGCGCTCCCCCCGGACGGGGCGGTGTAGAGGCGCATGGTGAACCCGTGCGCCAGGCTCGTGTTCCACGCCTCGTCCCACTGGGTGATCAGGAGCATCGTCTTGCCGCTCGGGATGGGGCCCAGGGACTGGCGGGTGTCGACGGGCCCGGACGGGTCGAAGTCGTTGAGCTCCTGGGCCGGGCCCGAGAAGACGCCGGAGGGCCGGAAGTCGTCCTCCCACGCCTCCCGGCCACTGTTGCCCCCGGCCGCGAAGTAGGCCACGCCCCTGTCGCGGGCGGCGTCGACGGCCTGCTCGACCACGCCGTCCTGGAAGAACGGCTGGTCGATGAACGCGGTGTCGTCGGTGATGACCCGGGCGCCGGCGTCCACGAGCTTCTTGATGTTGTCGGCCTTGCCGCTGGCCGAGTCCGCGAACCCGGTGGCGAACAGCATGTTCGACACGCCCGGGGCGGTGTCGTAGAGCAGCTGGCCCATCGCTTGTCCCTCGTCGCTGCCGTTCTGCGGGCCTTCGGCGAGAATCTGCACGTTGGGCGGCAGGTCCGACGTGGCCTGGGCCTGCGCCATGCCGCCGAGCGCGTTGAACGAGTCGGAGATGACGCCGACCGTGACGCCCGCGCCGTTGACCGGCGGC
>CAZXNX010000088.1:0-8791 GCA_964642225.1 uncultured Solirubrobacteraceae bacterium
GTGCGGCAGCTGCTGCGCACGCGCGAACTGTCGCAGGCCATCGTCTTCGTCAATTCCAAGCTCGGCGCGGCACGCCTGGCGCGGGCTTTCGAGCGCGACGGGCTGCGCACCGCCGCGCTGCACGGCGACAAGTCGCAGGACGAGCGGCTGAAATCGCTCGCGGCCTTCAAGGCCGGTGAGGTCGATCTGCTGGTGGCCACCGACGTCGCCGCCCGCGGCCTGGACATCGATCAGCTCAGCCACGTCGTCAACTACGACGTGCCCGCCGCCCCCGAGGCGTACGTGCACCGGATCGGGCGGGTGGGGCGCGCCGGCCGCGAGGGCGTCGCCATCACCTTCGCCCAGCCGCGCGAGCACCGGATGCTCAAGGCGATCGAGCGCCTGACCAAGCAGACGATCACCATCGACCGCGTCCCCACCGTCGCGGACCTGCGCGCCCGGCGCCTGGAGCTGACCCGCGCGGCGCTGCGCGAGTCGATCCTGCAGGACGACCTGGGCCCGATGCGGGGTGTGGTCGAGGAGCTGTCGGACGAGTTCGACGTGATGGACGTCGCGGCGGCGGCGATCAAGCTCGCGCACGAGGCGAGCGGCACGAGCGACGACGAGGAGGACATCCCCGTCGCCACCGCGCCCTCCGGCAAGGAGCGCTCCGGCGGCCCGGGCCGCCCGCGCGACAAGGGCCAGGGCGGCTGGCAGTCCTCCCGCGGCCGCGGGCCGCAGGGGGAGACCACGCGGGTGTTCGTCGGCGCCGGCCGCAGCGCCGGCATCCGCCCGCAGGACCTCGTCGGGGCGATCACCGGCGAGTCGTCGCTCAGCGGCCGCGACATCGGCACGATCGCCATCCACGACCGCTTCGCCCTCGTCGAGGTGCCGGAGGCCCAGGCGGACATGGTCATCTCGGCGCTGCGCGGCACGACGCTGAAGGGCAAGAAGCCCAAGATCCGCCGCGAGGGCGCCGGCCCGCGCTGACCGCGTCCCCCGACGAGTGACAGCTGAGTACCGCATGGCGGTATCGAGCTGTCACTCGTCGGACCGAACGCCACGGATGGCCTTTGACAGACTCCCGGGCATGACCCAGCTCGCCTCCATCACCATCGGCAAATCCGAGTACGACCCGCGGTTCTGGCAGATCCTCGAGGAGACGGGCCTGGAGCCCCAGGACTTCGAGGGGCTCGACTACTTCTCGTACGTGCCCTTCTTCGTGATCGCCGGAGCCACCGTGTCGCCGCAGATCCGCGTCCACGGCGACCACTCGCATTTCGAGGGCGCCACCATCACTGTGCCCGACGGGGAAGAGGAGATCTTCTTCAACGTCCTGCCGCAGCTGCTGGCGCAGATCGCCACGGAGTAGCCGGCGACGGAACTCCGTCCGTACCCGTCTCTACCGTCGGGTGCATGAGTTGGCACATCGGCCGCCTGGCCGCATTCGACCTCGAGACGACGGGCACGGACACCGAGCACGATCGCATCGTGACGGCCGCCATCGGCCTCGTCGGAGGCGGGCTGGACGCGAAGCAGCACGCGTGGCTCGTGGACCCGGGCGTGGAGATCCCCGCCGGCGCCACCGCCGTGCACGGCATCACCACCGAGCGGGCGCGGGCCGAGGGCCGGCCGGCCGCCGATGCGGTGGCCGAGATCATCGCCGTGCTCGCCGACCAGGTCCGCGCCGGCGTGCCGATCGTGGCCTTCAACGCCCGCTTCGACCTGACCATCCTGGACCGCGAGGCACGCCGCTACGGCCTGCCCACGCTGGTGGAGCAGGCGGGCGGCCCGGACGGGCTGCGCGTGATCGATCCCTACGTGCTGGACAAGCAGGTCGACCGCTACCGCAAGGGCAAGCGCACGCTCACGCTCGTCGCCGAGCACTACGACGTGCGCGTCGACGGCGCCCACACCGCCGGTGTCGACGCGCTGGCCGCCGCGCGGGTGGCCTACCGCCTGGGTCAGCGGGTGGACGAGCTGCGCGGGATGACGCTGGCCGACCTGCACGCCCAGCAGGTGCGCTGGGCCGCCGAGCAGGCCGCCTCGCTGCAGGAGTACTTCGCCGCGCAGGGGCGGCCGGAGGCGGTCGAGGGCGCCTGGCCCTTCGTGCCGCACGCCCTGCCCGCCGCCGCCTAGGAGGGTTGAGCGAAACGTTCGCGGCCGTGGATCGCACGGTCCGCGGCGCCTGGAACCACCCGACTTCTTGTCAATACCACCGGTATTGACCGCGAAATCGTGCGGCCCCAGGCATCCATGGCCCGCACGACCACGACCACGCCCGTCTTTCGCTCAACCCTCCTAGCTGCGGGCCGCGCCGCCCGGGTGGCTACCCTGCACCCATGAGCAACATCACCCGCCGCCAGCGTGAGTCCCGGGCCTACGGGCTGGTCCTGGCAACCGGTGGCTTCACCATCGCCGCCGTCGTCCTGATCGTCCTGGCCGTCGTCGGCATCGGCAGCATGGGGCTCGGCATCCTCGCGGCGGTCATCGCCGTCGTCCTCTTCGTGATGCTGCGCCGCACGCTGAAGGTGTGAGCCGCGCCCTCGCAGCTGTCGCGATCGGACTGGCCGCAGGAGTCCTCGTGGCCTGCGGTGGGGGAGACGGGGCTCCGGCATCCACGGCGAGGACGACGCAGTTCAGCCTGCAGGACCCGGCGTATCTCAAGGCGCGTCAGGCGCGTGAGCAGGCGAAGACGACGGGCGATGGCACCGCACGGGAGATCATGCGCGATCGCATCGACCTGCTGCCGACGACCACGCCCACCGTGGCACCAGCCGGCCCGAAGCGCCCGCGCATCGTCCAGAGCCCGATCCCCTTCCCGGCCCAGCGCCGGCAGGAGATGGCCGCCTACTCCGAGCGCCACTACGGGGAGGCGACCGCCGCGCTCACCGACCCCAAGGTGATCGTCGAGCACTTCACGGAGACCCCGGACTTCTCCTCGACCTTCAACACGTTCGCCCCCGACACGCCGGACAGCGAGCTGGGGGAGCTGCCGAACGTGTGCGCCCATTTCGTGGTGGACACCGACGGCACCATCCACCAGCTCGTCCCGCTGCGCCTGCGCTGCCGGCACACAGTCGGGCTCAACTGGACGGCGGTGGGGATCGAGCAGGTCGGCAGCTCCGACGCCGAGATCCTCGGCCGCCCCGCCCAGATGCGGTCGATCGTGCGTCTGACGCGGTGGCTGCAGTGCCGCTACGGGATCGCCACCAAGGACGTCATCGGGCACAACGAGTCGCTCACGAGCCCGTATCACCGCGAGAACGTCGCGTCGCTGCGCACCCAGACGCACGACGACTGGCGCAAGGCGGACATGGACGTCGTGCGGGCCAGGCTCGGGAACCCGGCCTGCGGGTAGCGCTGCACTTACCGAACGCTTGCTAGGTTTCCGCGCATGAGCGTTCTTCTCTCCCCGGCCCCCAAGCGCGAGCTGTTCGACGACGAGCACGAGGACTACCGCGCGAGCTTCCGCCAGTTCATCGAGCGGGAGATCGTCCCCGACTTCCCCGAATGGGAGAAGGCGCAGCTCGTCCCGCGCGAGCTGTTCACCAAGGCGGCCGCCCACGGCTTCCTGGCCATGGAGGTCCCGGAGGAGTACGGCGGCCCCGGCGCCGACGACTGGCGCTACAACGTCGTCCTCAGCGAGGAGGCCGCCCGCTACGGCGTGGGCGACGCCGTGGCCGGCCCGCTCCTGCACACCGACGTGGTGCTGCCCTACATCATGGCCTCGGCGACCGACGAGCAGAAGGACCGCTGGCTGCCCGGCATCGCCTCGGGCGAGCGCATCCTCGCCGTCGCCATGACCGAGCCCGGCACCGGCTCGGACCTGGCCGCCATCAAGACCCGCGCGGTCCGCGACGGCGACCACTACGTCGTCAACGGCGCCAAGACCTTCATCACCAACGGCATCAACGCCGACATGGTCGTGGTGGCCGTGCGCACGAGCGACGACCGCCACGGCGGCCTCTCGATGCTCGTGATCGAGCGCGAGATGGAGGGCTTCACCCGCGGCAAGCAGATCGAGAAGGTCGGCCAGCACGCCTCCGACACCGCCGAGCTGTTCTTCGACGACGTCGTCGTCCCGGTGGAGAACCGGCTGGGGGAGGAGGGCAGCGGCTTCCTGCAGCTCGTCTCGCGCCTGGTCCCCGAGCGCCTGACCCTGGCCGTCAGCTCCATGGCCGGCGCCGAGGCCGCCTTCGAGATGACGCTCGAGTACATCAAGGAGCGCCAGGCGTTCGGCAAGCCGATCGGCTCGTTCCAGAACTCCCGCTTCCTGATGGCCGACCTCAAGACCGAGATCGTCATCACCCGCGCGTTCATCGACCGCACCATCCAGCGCTACGTCGACGGCACCGCCACCGTCGAGGAGGCGGCGATGGCCAAGCTCCAGACCACCGAGCTGCTGTGCAAGATGACCGACGCCGGGGTGCAGCTCCACGGCGGCTACGGCTACACCACCGAGTACCCGATCGCCAAGGCGTGGGTCGACTCGCGGATCACCAAGATCT
This sequence comes from uncultured Solirubrobacteraceae bacterium, assembly GCA_964642225.1. Lineage (GTDB taxonomy): Bacteria > Actinomycetota > Thermoleophilia > Solirubrobacterales > Solirubrobacteraceae > JBBQCW01. The sequence goes on from CAZXNX010000088.1 coordinate 4,491, forward strand.
ACGCGGGCACCAACGAGATCATGAAGGAGCTCATCGGCCGCGGGATGGGCCTCTAGGCCCTGCCCGGGCCGGGGAGCAGCAGCTCCAGCAGCACCGCGCGGGTGGCCGGCCACGGATCGCGGCCGGGCCGCTCGCGCGGCTCGAAGCTCGCGCTGAGGGCCATGCCCCGCAGCGTGTCGAGCACCACCACCAGGCGCGTCTCGGCGCCCCGGATCTGCGGGATCTCGGCCACCAGCTCGGCGGTGAAGGCGGCCACCGACCGTGCCATCGCGCGCTCCACGGGCAGCAGCCGCTCATAGAGGTCGGGGTCGTCGGCCGCGGCGACCCACAGCTTCACGAAGACGGTGAAGACGGAGCCGGAGAAGTCGGCCCACAGGAGGTCCAGCAGCGTGCCGGCGCGCTGCACCGGCGTGCCGGACAGGTCGCGCACCGAGGCGCGCAGCGCGCCCACGCGCCGGTCGGCCAGCTCCTGGATCGCGGCGGCGACCAGGTCGACCCGGTGGGGGAAGTGGTGGGTCTGCGCGCCCTGGGAGACGCCGGCCAGCTCGGCCACGCGGCGCGTGGTGGTGGCCCCGTAGCCCACGTCCTGCAGGCTGGCGATGGTCGCGTCCAGGAGCTTGGCGCGGGTCTCGCTGCTGCGCTCCTCCTGCGTGCGGCGCACGGTGCTCATGGAGCGGAGCCGAGGTCGCTGGCACGCACGGAGACCGCCAGGCCGTCGCGCAGCTTCCACGTCCACATGACCTGCCGGTTGATCGAGTCCGCGCCCATCCGGCCGACCACATGGCCGAACACGATCACGCTGCCCGAGGCGGCGCGGATGTCGTCGGCGTGGAGGGTCAGCTCCTGCCATACCCGATTGGCGTCCTCGAAGTACGTGCGCACGCCGTCGTGGCCGACGTACGCGCCCTCGTGCTCGGCCAGCCGGCCGGTGGCCTGCAGGGTGAGCACGACGTCCGGCGCAAGGTAGGCCAGCGCGCCCTCGAGGTCACGGCGCGAGAACGCGTCGTAGATCGCCCGCACGACGTCGATCTGCTGCTGGACGCCCATGGGCGTCCCGTACTCCCAGTCGGCCATCGCCCTGCATGCTCGCACGTTCCCCGAAGCGGCAACGCGTCGCTACGCTGGTCCCATGCCCGAGACCCAGCCGCCCGCCACCGTCGCCGCATCGACCACCCTGTTCAACCCGCGCACGTACGATGCGGCCGGTTTCGACGAGGAGACGCGGCGCGTCCTGCTCGCCACCATCGCGTGGTTCGAGGAGCGCGGCAAGCGCCGACTGAAGGAGGCCCATCACGACCGCACGTGGTACGCCGACTTCCTGGAGTTCATCGCCCGCGAGAAGATCTTCGCCACGCTCCTGACGCCCGCCTCGGAGGCGGGGGAGGACGAGCCCGACAAGCGCTGGGACACGGCGCGGATCTGCGCGTTCAACGAGATCACCGCGTTCTACGGGCTGTCCTACTGGTACACGTGGCAGGTCTCGATCCTCGGGCTCGGGCCCGTGTGGCAGAGCCCCAACGCGGCGGTCCGCGAGCGCGCGGCCCAGCTGCTGGACGAGGGCGCGATCTTCGCCTTCGGCCTGTCGGAGAAGGAGCACGGCGCCGACATCTACTCCACCGACATGATCCTCACCCCCGACGGCGACGGCGGCTTCAAGGCCAACGGCGGCAAGTACTACATCGGCAACGGCAACGAGGCCGGCATCGTCTCGGTGTTCGGCCGCCGCGCCGATGTGGACGGTGCCGACGGCTACGTCTTCTTCGCCGCCGACAGCCATCACGAGAACTACGAGCTGATCAAGAACGTGGTGGCCGGCCAGATGTTCGTCAGCGAGTTCCGCCTGCACGACTACCCGGTGTCCGAAGCCGACCTCATGCACGCCGGGCCCGAGGCGTTCTACGCCGCGCTCAACACGGTCAACGTCGGCAAGTTCAACCTCGGATTCGCGTCGATCGGCATCAGCGAGCACGCCTTCTACGAGGCCATCACCCACGCCCACAACCGCATCCTCTACGGCAAGCGGGTCACCGACTTCCCGCACGTCGCGCAGATGTTCACCGACGCTTACGCACGGCTGCTGGCGATGAAGCTCTTCGGCGACCGGGCGATCGACTACTTCCGCTGCGCCGACGAGGACGATCGGCGCTACCTCCTCTACAACCCGATCACCAAGATGAAGGTGACCACCGAGGGCGAGCGGGTGATCGGCCTGCTCGGCGACATCATCGCCGCGCGCGGGTTCGAGAAGGACACGTACTTCGAGATGGCGGCGGTGGACATCCACGCGCTGCCCAAGCTCGAGGGGACGGTCCACGTGAACATGGCCCTGGTCCTGAAGTTCATGGCCGGCTACTTCTTCGCGCCGCAGGAGTACGACGCGGTGCCGCCCCGCCAGGACGCAGCGGACGACGCCTTCCTGTTCGCCCAGGGACCGGCCCGCGGGCTCTCCAAGATCCGCTTCCACGACTGGCAGCAGGCCTACGCGCCGTTCGCCGACGTGCCCAACGTGGCGGTCTTCCTGGAGCAGGCGCATGCCCTGCCGGAGCTGCTGCAGACCGCGCCCCCGAGCCCCGAGCAGGCGGCCGACCTGGACTTCATGCTCGAGCTGGGGGAGCTGTTCACGCTCGTCGTCTACGGCCAGCTCGTCCTGGAGCAGGCGGCGCTGACGGGCCTGGACCGCGACGTCATCGACCAGATCTTCGACGTGCTGGTGCGCGACTTCAGCGCCTACGCCACCACGCTGCACGGCAAGGCCTCCACGACGGTCGAGCAGCAGGCGTGGGCGATCGGCGCGATCCGCAAGCCCGCCGTCGACCGCGAGCGCTTCGATCGCGTGTGGGGGCAGGTCACCGCCCTGGCCGGCGCCTACGAGATGCAGGCCTGAGATGGAGGTCGAGGTCTGGTCCGATGTCGCCTGCCCGTGGTGCTACGTGGGCAAGCGCCATCTCGAGGAGGCGCTGACCGGGTTCGAGGGCGCTGACGACGTGCAGGTCACGTGGCGCAGCTTCGAGCTCGACCCGACGGCGCCGCGCGTGCGCGAGCAGGACGCTGTCACCCTGCTGGCCGCCAAGTACGGGCGCACCCGTGAGGAGGCCGAGGCGATGGTCCAGAGCATGCGCGAGACGGGGGCCAGGGACGGGCTGGACCTGCGGTTCGACATCGCCCGCAGCGGCAATACCTTCGACGCCCACCGCCTGCTGCACCTGGCCGCCGCACACGGCATCCAGGACGCGGTCAAGGAGCGGTTCATGCGCGCCTACCAGACGGAGGGTGAGGCGATCGGCGAGCCGGACGTCCTGCAGCGCCTGGCCGAGGACGCCGGTCTGCCCGCCGATGAGGTCCGCGAGGTGCTGGCCACCGAGCGCTTCGCCGAGGAGGTCCGGGCCGACGAGGCCCAGGCCGTGGAGTTCGGGATCCGCGGCGTTCCCTTCTTCGTCGTCGACCGCCGTGTCGCGGTGTCCGGTGCCCAGCCGCCCGAGGTGCTGCTGCAGTTGCTCAAGCAGGGCGCGGAGGCCGAGGCGGCCTAGCCCGGGCATGACCGGGGTCGTGGACCATGTCGGGTACCTGGCGCGCGACCTCGACGGCGCGGTCGCCGATCTGTCGGCACTGCTCGGCATGCCCGTGGTGCGTGAGTTCGAGCGCCCCACGCTCGCCCTCGTCGGCGCGTACCTCGGCACCGGCACCGGGCAGGTGGAGGTGTTCTCCTACACGGATCCGGACCTGCTCGATCGCCGGCTCGGCGGGCGCGATCTCGTGCTCGACCACGTTGCGTACGCCGTGCCCGACATCGTGGCCGCCGCCGACCGGCTTCGCGCAGCGGGCGCCACCTTCACGGACCCGGACCTCGAGACGCCGCGCACCGATCCGATCCGGCTGGGCGACGTGCTGCACCTGTGGTCCCGTCCCGAGACCACGCTCGGGCAGGGCGTGCAGCTGATGCAGCGGCTCCCCGCGAGGTAATACTTCTCCATGGCCGGGCATCGGATCTTCACCACAAGCGTCGCGAGCGTCTACCCCCACTACGTCGCCAAGGCGGAGAAGAAGGGCCGGACGAAAGCCGAGGTCGACCAGATCATGTGCTGGCTCACGGGCTACAGCGCCGCGCAGCTGTCCGCCCAGCTCCAGCAGGGGAGCGACTTCCGGACCTTCTTCGCCGACGCTCCCGAGCCGAACCCCTCGCGCAAGCTCATCAGCGGGGTCGTCTGCGGCGTGCGCGTCGAATCCATCGAAGACCCGCTCATGCAGGAGATCCGCTACCTCGACAAGCTCGTGGACGAGCTCGCGCGCGGCAAGGCGATGGA
>CAZXNX010000089.1:0-8784 GCA_964642225.1 uncultured Solirubrobacteraceae bacterium
ACGCGGCGCAGCCCGATGGAGCCGGCGATCTGCAGGCAGGTGGCGGTGAGCAGCTCGGCCAGGCCGCGGCCCTGCCAGGGGTCGCCGATGAGCACGGCGAACTCGGCCCACTCCGGGTCGGCCGAGGACTCCAGCCGGGCGACCCCGATGAGCACCGGCTCGCCCTCGACCCGGATCTCGGCGACCATCGCGTGCTGGCGGTCGTAGTCCACGAAGCAGTAGCGCGTGGCCATCTGGTGGGTGATGTGCTTGACGGCCCCGCCGAACCGCGCGTGCAGCGACTCCGGCGAGCACCGCGACAGCAGCTCCTGCCACAGCGGCTCGTCCTCGGGTCGGATCGCCCGCAGCACGACGTCGGTCCCGTCGGCGAGCGTCGCGGCCCGCGTGAGCTCCTCCGGGTAGGGGCGGATGGCCAGGTGGGCGAAGGGCCGGGGCGGCTCGCCGATCACGTCGGGGTCGCGCACGACCCGGGCGTCGAGCGCGATCGCGTCGGTGGACGTGGCCAGGAGCGGGTTGATGTCCAGCTCCTTGATCTGGGGGTAGTCGGCGACGAGGTAGGAGACGCGCATCATCACCTCGATGAGCCGGTCCAGGTCGACGCCGGGCCGGCCGCGGTACCCCTCCAGCAGCGGCCACGAGCGCAGCGACTCGAGCATCCGCCGGGCCAGGCGCTCGCTGAGCGGCGGCAGGCCCAGCGCGCGGTCGCGGGTGAGCTCGGCGGTGACCCCGCCGATGCCGACGACCATCACCGCGCCGAACGTCGGGTCCTTCTTGGCGCCGAGAATCAGCTCGATGCCCGGCTCGGTGATCATCGGCTGCACCAGCACGCCGTCGACGCGGGCCTGCGGGGCGGCCCGCGCCACGCCCGCCATGATCGAGGCGAACGCGTCGCGCACGGCGGCGTCGTCGCGGATGTTGGTGACCACGCCGCCGACGTCCGTCTTGTGGGTGATCTCCGGGGAGAGGATCTTCAGCACCACCGGGTAGCCGCACTGCCGCGCGTGGGCCACCGCGTCGTCGGCGGTGGCGGCGGCGTGCGGTCGCGCGACGGGGATGTCGTAGGCCTCCAGCAGCGCCTTGGACGCCGACTCCGACAGCACCGGGTGGTCGTCCATGAGCAGCGCGCCGAGCAGGTCGCGGGTGCGCGAGCGGTCGAGCTGGAAGTCGACGGGGATCGCCCGCGGCGTCTCGTAGAGGACCTCCAGGTTGCGTGAATAGGAGACCAGGTGCATGAAGGCCCGCACCGCGTGACCGGGCGTCGTGTAGGCGGGGATCCCGGCCCGGGCCAGCCCGTTGCGCGCCTCGCGCACCGCCGCGCCGCCCATCCACGCGGCCAGCACCGGCTTGTGCGAGCCGGCTGCGGCCTCCTGGATCCGGGCCGCGCTGCCGGCCGGGTCGGTCATCGCCTGCGGGGTGAGGATGGCCAGCGCCGCGTCCACCGCCGGGTCGGCGAGCACCGCGGCGGTGGCCTCGCCGAAGCGCTCGGCCGGGGCGTCGCCGAGCACGTCGACCGGGTTGGCGCGCGACCAGGACGGCGGCAGGTGCTCGTCCAGCCGGGCGATCGTCTCGTCGCCGAGCAGGGCCGGGGCGCCGCCGCGCTCCAGCAGCGTGTCGAGCGCCATCACCCCGGGGCCGCCCGCGTTGCTGACGATCGCCAGGCTGGCTCCCTTGGGCCGGCGCCCGCGGCTGAGCAGCTCGGCGATGTCGAAGATGTCCTCCATCTCGGTGACCCGCTCGATGCCGGCCCGCTGGAACACCGCGTCGTAGACGTCGTCCTCGCCGGCCAGGGCGCCGGTGTGCGAGGCGGCGGCCTTGGCGGAGGCGGCGAACCGTCCCGACTTGAAGGCGACGATCGGGAACGTGCGGGTGAACGCCCGCGCCGCCGACATGAACTTGCGCGGCTGGGTGATCGACTCGATGTAGAGGATGATCGCCCGCGTCTGGGGGTCCCGCCCGAGGTAGTCGATGATGTCGCCGAAGTCGACGTCCATCATGTTCCCCACCGAGATGAAGTGGGAGAAGCCGACGCCGCGCTCGGCGGCCCAGTCCAGCACCGAGGTGCACAGGGCGCCCGACTGGGAGACGAAGGCGATCTGCCCCTCCTTGGGCATGGGCCCGGCGAAGCTCGCGTTGAGCTTGGCCTGCGGCACGATCACGCCCAGGCAGTTGGGGCCGACGATCCGCATCCCCCGGAAGCGGGCGGCCTGGGCGGCGACCTCGCCCTGGAGCGCCGCGCCGTCGGCGCCCGTCTCGCGGAAGCCGGCCGACACGATGAGCACGCCCGGGATCCCGGCTTCACCGCACTCGCCGACGATCCCCGCGACCGTCGCGGCCGGCGTGCAGATGACGGCCAGGTCGGGCACGGCGGGCAGGGAGGCCACGTCGGGGTGGGCCTGGATGCCGTGCACGGCCTCGCGGTGCGGGTTGACGGGGAAGACGACGCCGTCGAAGCCCGACTCGATCAGGTTGCGCAGGACGATCGCCCCGACGGAATCCGCGCCGCCGCCGGCGCCGATCACGGCCACGCGCTCGGGCCGGAAGATCGCGGACAGGTGCTCGATGCTCACGAGCGGCCGGGAGTGGAAGGCGAGCGCACGCCTGCGACCCTACGCGGCCGCGCTCCCGGCCGCCGCCGCTGCGGAAAAGTACGGAGCGGTACTCCGTTCCCGGCCCCGATGGGCGGGGCCCGGGGCCGCCATAGCGTGCGGGACGTGGCTCATGTCCAGGCCACGTCTCCCACGTCCGAAAGGACCGCACCATGCGCGCACCGTTCCGCACCGTCCCGCTCCTGTCCGTCGCCCTCGCGGGCGCCGTCTCGCTGACCCTCGCCGCCTGCGGCTCGGACAGCAGCTCCTCCTCCTCCTCGGCCACCACCGCCGCGCCCGCCGCGACGACGGCCGCCACGCCCGCCGCCGGCAACACGGTCGACGTCACCCTGAAGGAGTTCAAGATCATCCCGGTGCCGCCCACGGCCAAGGCCGGCGAGGTGACGTTCAACCTGTCCAACATCGGCAAGGTCGAGCACGAGTTCGTCGTCATCAAGACGGACAAGGACGCCGGTGACCTCCTCAAGGGCAACGAGGCCGACGAGGCCGGCGCCGTCGGCGAGGACGGCGGCATCAAGCCCGGCAAGACCGCCAAGCTGAAGCTGAAGCTCAAGGCCGGGCACTACGCCCTCATCTGCAACCTCCCCGGCCACTACCAGGCGGGGCAATACGCCAACTTCAACGTCTCCTAGCGGGGCGCCCGCGCCGCACCCGGCCTGCGTCCGGGTGCGGCGATCGCGCCCCATCGGCGCAACCCCGGGGAAAGCCCTATGGTCTGGTGACCGCGTGCGACCCCGCCCGCGGGCCGCCGCACCCGCCGCATGCGCCCTTCTTCCTCTCAGCCTCGCTGGATCCCCCGGGCGCTGTGCGTGGCGATCGTCGCCGGATCGCTCGCCGCCCCCGCCGCCGCGCAGGCCCGGACCCCGGTGTCGCCCGTCGGCACGCTCAAGCAGCTGTCGGGCAAGGCCGGCTGCGTCGTCGACCAGTCCAAGCCGGGCAAGGCGGGCTGCACCGAGGTGCGCGCCCTGCGCGGCCCGGCCCCGTTCCTGGGCTCCCGCGCGGTGGTCATCAGCCCGGACGGGCGCAACCTCTACGTCGCGTCGTCCAAGAGCAACGCGATCGCCATCTTCAGCCGGAACGCCAGCACCGGCGCGCTGACCCAGGGCGCGGGCGCCGCCGGGTGCATCTCCCAGGGCGGCATCGGCGGCTGCGCCTCCGGCGTCGGCCTGATCGGCCCCAACTCGGTAGCCGTGAGCCCCGACGGCGCCAGCGTGTACGCCACCGCGGTCGGCAGCAGCGCGGTCACCGCCTTCCACCGCGACGCCACGACCGGCGCCCTCACCCAGGACCAGGACGGCAGCGGCTGCGTCGCCGACGCGCCGACCGCCGGCTGCGTGACCGGCCGGGCGCTGAAGGGCTCCGACGTCGTCGTGGTCAGCCCGGACGGCGCCAACGTGTACGTGGGCGCCTTCTTCGGCAACGCCGTCGCCACGTTCACCCGCAACACCGCCACCGGCGCGCTGACCCAGCCCGCGGACACCACCGGCTGCCTGGCCGCCGCCACCGCCGGGTGCGCCACCGGCCTGGCGCTGCTGGCGCCCGAGGGCCTGGCCATCAGCGGCGACGGCGCCACCGTCTACGTGGCCGCCGCCGAGAGCAGCGCCGTCGACGTCCTCGCGCGCAACCCGGCCACCGGCGCGCTGACCCAGGCCGCGGACGGCACCGGCTGCATCGTCAACGCCGCGCTGGCCGGCTGCACGACGGGCGTGCGGATCAGCGGCGCCAACGCCGTGGCCGTCAGCCCGGGCGACGACGACGTGTACGCCACGTCGCTGTTCAGCAACACCGTCACCTCCTTCACCCGCACGGCGGGCTCCGGCCTGCTGACCCAGCAGACCGGCACCAACGCCTGCGTGATCTACGTGCTCGCCGTCGGCTGCTCGCTCGGCCGCGCGATGAGCGCCCCCGAAGGCGTCGTCGTGGCGCCCGACGGCGCCACGACCTACTCCGCCTCCTTCACCTCGGGCGCCATCAACGTGCTCGAGCGCAACGCCGCGGGCTCGCTCATCCAGAAGCGCGGGCGCGCGGGCTGCCAGGCCACCAGCTCGGTCCCCGGCTGCACCACCGCCCGGGCGATGCAGGGCGTCAGCTCCCTGGCCGTCAGCGCCGACGGGCGGTTCCTGTACGGCGGCTCGAACAAGAGCAACGCCGTCACCGTCTTCAAGCGGGTCCCCGCCTCGCGGTGAGCCGCACGGCCGCGCTCCTGACCGGTCTGGCCGCGGCGCTCGCCGTGACCACGTCGGGCTGCGGCACCGACGAGAAGTCGGGGAAGGTCGGGGACAGGCTGGCGGTGGACCACGTCAGCGTCACGCTGCAGCGCATCGACACCACCGTCCCCGTCCCGGAGAAGGACGTCACCGGCCTGTCACGTCCCATGCCGGGCGGCACGCTGTTCGGCGCGCGCGTGAAGGTGTGCGCCGACGACGTGGGCGCGGTGGTGCCCACGAGCTTCGGCCTGCGCCTGGAGGGCGGCGGCGCCGGGCGCCTGAAGTACCCCGAGCGCAACGTCCCGCACGGCTACGACGCGGTGCGCGACGGCTGCGGCTCGGGCTGGCTCGTGTTCGACGTGCCGCCGGGCGGCCGCCCCGCGAAGCTGACGTTCTCGTTCGTCAACACCGGCTCGTCCAACCACCTGGGCGGCGGCCAGGACGAGGTCGACGTCCACTTCACCTGGGAGGTCGGGCTCAGCCGGTGAAGGCCGGCGTGGGCTGCAGGCGCCCGGCCACGAGGCGGTCGGTGATCGTCGCCGCGCCGCCCACGGGGGAGAGGAAGCTCGTGCGCACCAGCAGGTCCACGGGCCCGGCCTCGCGGGCCGCCTCGGTGGCGGCCGACAGCGTGACCTTGATCGTCACCGTGCCGGCCCCCGACACGGAGATCCGCGACACCCCGGCCAGCACCGTCCTGCCGTTCGACTGGCGGGTGATGCGCTGGGCGAGCTTGCCCTGCTCCGGCACGCGCACCTTGGACGTGACCTCGTCGCCGTCGAGCGTGATCGAGCGGACCGCGAACGGGGCGCCCGCCAGGGGCTGCAGCCGCGTGGCCTGCACCCGGCGCAGCTTGCGCTGCAGCCGCTGGAACTGGCGCTCCTGCTCGGCGGTGCGGGTGTAGCCGGGGGCCGCCAGGTTGTGGCGCTCCAGGGAGTCGCGGGCCAGGTCGTACAGCTCCCACTGGCTGGCCTTGGCGCCGCTGGGGTCGAAGTACTCGGCGATCTTCCAGCGCGCCTCGCGAATGCTCACGATGTTGCCGGGCGGCGGCACGTACGGCCCGTGCGACTGGCCGCACTGCGTGTCGTCGAAGGTGAACACGACGTAGTCCTGCACCGGCTTCTTCGACGTCCCCAGCACCTGGGCGGAGTAGTCGTTGCCCTCCCAGTCGGCACGCGCGGAGCTGGGGGCCTGGACGAGGCCGGCCAGTGTCGGCAGCAGGTCCACGTGCGAGACCAGGATGTCCTCGGTGCGCGGCCGGGGGAAGAGTTTCGGGTTGGAGAAGACGAGCGGGATGCGCATCGTCTCCTCGTAGGCGTTGAACACCTTCTGGCGCAGGCCGCCGTGGGCCATCCCCAGCTCGCCGTGGTCGGAGGTGCGGACGACCAGGGTGTCGTCGATCAGGCCCTGGGTGGTGAGCGAGTCGAGCACCTTCCCCAGGTAGGCGTCCGACGACTTCATGAGGTTGGCGTAGAAGTTGATGTAGTTGCGCTTCTCCTCCGGCGTGGGCAGCGGGCCGCTGCCGAGCGCGAAGAGCTTCAGGAACTGGGCCTGCACCGTCGGCTTGGTCGACAGGTCCTCGTCGAAGGTGGCCGGCAGGTCGACATCGCCCTGCAGCCACGAGTCGTCGTAGCCGCCGGCGGCGAACGCCTTGGGATACATGAGCACGTCGTGCGGGTTGACGAGCGAGATGATGAGGCAGAAGGGCTGGTCGACCGTGGCCTGCGTCTCGAGGTACTGCAGGATGCCCTCGGTGCCGGCGGCCTCCTGGCCGACCGACTCCATGTACCGGCCGTCGTTGTCGGTGACGCCGCCGCCCTCCTCGGAGACGTCCTGGTTGGCGCCGGCGTCCGGCGGGTTCCACCGCGAGAAGCCGTAGGGGTCCAGGTCCGACGACTGGGCGGTGGCGCCCGGCGGCTTGCTCAGGTGCCACTTGCCCTTGTAGACGACGTCGTAGCCGGACGCGGCCATGACGGTGGCGATGTTCTTGAAGCGGGTCGACAGCGGCACCTGGGGGTACTCGCTGGCAGGCATGTCCGCCTCGAGGGTGTAGCGGACCTCGTTCTGGGCCGGGAAGTAGCCGGTGAGCATCGAGGCGCGCGAGGGCGAGCACATGCACGTGCAGCAGAACGCGTTGTCGAAGGAGACGCCGTGCGCGAGCAGGCGGTTCAGCGCCGGCAGGTTCTCCTTGGCCCAGTTCTTGGGGAAGTGCTGGATCGCCCGGTCCTGGTCCGTGATGAAGATGATCACGTTGCGCCCGCCGATCCCGGAGGAGGAGGCGGCCTGGGCCGCCGGCGCGGCCGCGGCTCCCAGCGCGCCGAGGGCCGGTCCGGCGACGGCGGCCGACTGCATGAGCTCGCGGCGGGTGAAGGGCATGCGGTCGACGGTACCAGTGCCGCCCCGATGGGTAGGAAGCCCCCCGATGAGCTCGGGAGGACTCAGCCGCCGTTTCGCGCACGCGGTCGTCAGGACGCGATGGGTGATCGTCGTGTTCTGGGTGGCGGCCGCCGCCCTGGCCTGGACCCAGCTGCCCGTCCTCGGCGGGGGCGGGGCGGCCGCGCCGGACATCGTGCCCTCCGACGCGCAGGCACTCGTCGCGCAGGAGCAGGCGGTGCGGCTGTTCGGCGTCCCGGCGGGCTCCGACCTCGTCGTCGTCCAGCGCCGCACGCCCTCCCTCTCGCGCGCGGACATCGCCGCCCAGGCGCGGGTCGCGCGCCAGGCCATGGGCCCCACCCACCCCGGCGGCCTGCTTGGCGCGATCCCGCTCGTCAACGTCCCGCTGCCGGGCACGAAGTGGAACGAGCGCAACACCGCCGCCGTGGACTACGTGTTCGTCGACCCGTCCCGGAGCCTGGCCGACCGCGACGACACCGCCCGGCGGTACGTGGACCGCCTGGCCCCCGCGCCGGGCGGCTTCGTCGGGCTGACCGGGTCGGCGCCCGCCCGCCTGGAGCAGTTCTCGGTGATGGAGGACAAGCTCCCGCTCATCACCCTGGCCACCATCGCCGTGATCGCCCTGCTGGTGACCCTGTCGTTCCGCACCCTCGCCGCGCCCCTGCTCACGCTGGGCACCGCGGGCCTGGCCTACGTGGTCGCGGTGCGCGTGCTCGCATGGGCGGCCGAGCGGTTCGGCGTCGACGTCCCCCGGGAGATCGAGCCGCTGCTCGTCGTGCTCCTGCTCGGCCTCGTCACGGACTACACGATCTTCTTCCTGGCGGACGCGCGCCGGCAGCTGCGCCTGGGGCGCGGGCGCCGCGAGGCGGCGGTGCGCGCCACCAGCCGGGTGGCTCCCACGGTGCTGACCGCCGGGACGATCGTCGCCGCCTGCTGCGCCTGCCTGCTCGTGGCCGGCCTGGACTTCTTTCGCGTGTTCGGCCCCGGCATGGCGCTGTGCGCTCTCATCGTCACCACGGTCACCGTGACGCTGGTGCCCGCGATGATCGCCATCCTCGGCCCGCGCCTGTTCGGGCGCGGCGTGCGCGAGGCGGCCGATGCCGGGCCGCAGGAGGCGCCCGTGCCCGAGGCCGACACCCTGGACCCGCCGCTCGTGCGCGACGAGGAGCGCCGCGACCGCTGGCGCCGGCGCCTGTCCTCCCCGCTCGGCGCCATCCAGACCGGGCGCCGCGAGGCGGCGGCGGAGCAGCGCTCCGCGGTGGTCGGGGTCGGGGTGCGGATGCTCGCCGCCCGGCCGGTCGCCGCCCTGCTGGCCGTGGCCTCCGTGGCCGGGCTGTTGTGGGCGGCCAGCCCGGTGCGCGACCTGGAGCTGGGCATCTCCTTCGTGGCCGGGCTGCCGGCCGGCTCGCAGACGCGCCAGGCGCAGGACCAGGCCGCCGCCGGCTTCGTGGCCGGGGTCACCGCCCCGACCGACGTGCAGCTGCAGGGCGCGGGGGTCGGCCGGCGGGTCGACGCGGTGGAGCGGCTGCGCGCGTCGATCGCCGCGCGACCGGGGGTGGCGGCCACGCTCGGGCCCGGTG
>CAZXNX010000090.1:0-8769 GCA_964642225.1 uncultured Solirubrobacteraceae bacterium
GCTCAGCAGGGAGAAGCCGCCACCCGTGATCACCCCGCGGGCGCTGGCCAGATCCTCCAGGAAGCCATCGACCGAGCGAGGCCGGTACTCGATCATCCCGTCGGTGGTCCCGGCCCGGTCGTCGTCGCGCATCCCGTACACGCGGCAGGGCACGCCGCAGGCGCGCAGGGCGTCGTCGAGCGCGTCGCTGCCGCTGGAGTAGACGACGAGGTGCTCGCCGCGGGTGGGCCGGGCGTCGACGACGGCGGGGCGGACGATCGGTGGCACGAGCACCGTCCGCCCGTACCGCACCGGCGGGTGGAAGAACGTCAGGACGACGTAGTCCCCGGCCGTGCGGCTCATCGCCCGCGTGACGGTGCGCGCCACCTGGTAGTCGTCGTGGGCCCCGGCCAGGATCTCCCCGTCGTGGCGGCAGCGATCGATCATGTGGATGTTGTCGACGCACACGAGGGGCGTGCGCGTGGTGCGCGCGTAGCTGGCCGACAACGGCTCGAAGTCGGTCACGACCACGTCGGGCCGCCACTCCTCGACGGCGTCCATCCACGTCCGCACGCTGCTCGGGAGCTCATGCGCCAGGGCCCCGACCGTGGCGGTGACGGACGCCCATCGGCGGATCTCGCCCTGCTCCATCGCCAGCGACGGGCCGAAGATCCGGTTGACGTTCCCCAGGCGCTGCTCCAGGTAGGTGAACGCGGCCCCCGACGCCATGACCCGCACGTCATGCTCGCCGAGCAGGCTGCCGATCACGACCTCCGAGCGGGTCGCATGACCCATGCCCTCGCCGTTGACGCCGTAGAGAACCTTCATGTCGTGCTCCGTCCTGGTGGGGCCGGGTCGCCTGGCTTGCCGGCCCACGGTGCGGTCGAACGAGCCGCCGCGTGGGACGGAACGCGCATGTCTGCGCGCCAAACTAGCAAGGGCGCATGACGAGCGGCGCCTCATTGCCGCATGGCGACGACGAGGCGCCGCTCGTCGCCGAAATGGGCGCTGGGGCGGGCCGGGCGCGCCGGAATGCGACCCACCGCCCCCGCCCGCCCTACACTTCGGGGGAATGGACGAACGCGTCCTCGCCGAGCGACTCATCGGCTACGACACCTCTGGACCGGACGGCATTCGCGCCGCGGCGGGCTTCGTGAAGGGGTGGCTGGAGTCGCGCGAGATCCCCGTCACCGACTATGACCACGAAGGCCTTCCCGTTGTGATGGCCGATGTGGGCGCCCCCGAGGGCGCCCCCACCGTCGTGCTGCACGGACACATCGACGTCGTCCCCGCCCACGTGGAGCAGTTCGAGCCGCGCATCGAGGGGGACCGCCTGATCGGGCGCGGCGCCTACGACATGAAGGGCGCTCTGGCCGCGCTCATGTGCGTGGTGCGCGAGGCGTCCCGGCAGGACCGGGTGCGCGTGCGCTTCGTGTGCGTGCCCGACGAGGAGTCCGAGGACGTCGAGAACCGCTCGACCGACGTGGTCGTCTCCAACGGGCTCACCGGCGACTTCGCCCTCACCGGCGAGCCGACCGACCTGCACATCGGCATCCAGGCCAAGGGCGTGCTGGCCCTGCGCATCGAGATGTCCGGCGTCGCCGCCCACGGCTCCACGCCGTGGCTGGGCGACAACGCGATCCTCAAGGCCCACGACGCCTTCCGGCGCATCGAGACGCTGCCCTTCTCCCGCGTCTCCTCGGACCTCTTCGACCGCCCGTCGATCAACCTCGCCCGCATCGCCGGCGGCGACGCGTTCAACAAGGTCCCCGACCTGTGCTCGATCGACGTCGACATCCGGTACCTGCCCGGCCAGGACCCGGGGGAGATCCTCGAGCAGATCCGCGGCATCCGCGACCTGGAGATCGTGCGCGTCTTCGAGCGCAACCCGGTCGTCGTCTCCCGCACCAACCCGTACGTGCTCGCCCTGCGCGAGGGCGTCGGCCGCGCCGTCGAGGGCTCGGCGCTGTCGGTCGG
Organism: uncultured Solirubrobacteraceae bacterium; assembly: GCA_964642225.1. Taxonomy (GTDB): domain Bacteria; phylum Actinomycetota; class Thermoleophilia; order Solirubrobacterales; family Solirubrobacteraceae; genus JBBQCW01. The sequence goes on from CAZXNX010000090.1 coordinate 1,957, forward strand.
CCGTGACGGCGCCTCCGACGCCATCTCCTTCATCAACGCCGGGGTCCCGGCGGTCGAGTTCGGCCCCGTCGGCGGCGGCCACCACGGCCCCCGCGAATGGGTGTCGATCTCCTCGCTGGCCGCCTACCGCCAGGCGCTCGGCGACTTCATCCGCATCCTCCCCGACAGCCTCTCCGGGGAAGGACCCGAGCTGCGCGCCGTGGAAGGGGGTCTGGCCTGATGCAGATCCACACCCCCGAGCCCCCGCCCCGTCCCGGCCGTAAGATGCTGCTGCGCGCGCTGCTGGGCGGGCTGACCGTCATGCTGCTCGTCGGCGCCTCGGTGGCCACCGCCGTCGTCCTGGAGGTCAAGGACGACATCAACATCTTCATCGAGAACTCCCCGCCGCTGCCCGCCGTCGACACCGACCCGGTGCCGCCCAGCGACCCGCAGACGATCCTCGTGCTCGGCTCCGACAAGCGCTACGCCGACGGGCCCAAGGGCCAGGCGCACTCCGACACGATGATGCTCGTGCGGCTGAACCCGGACAAGGCGGCCACCACCGTCATGTCGGTCCCGCGCGACCTGCAGATCACGCTCCCGGGGATCGGCACCGAGAAGCTCAACGCGTCCTACTTCTTCGGCGGCCCCAAGCTGGTGGTCAAGACCCTCAAGGGCATCCTGGGGACGCAGGCCCACCCGTTCAAGATCAACCACGTCGTGATCATCAACTTCGGCGGCTTCCAGAAGCTGCTGACGAAGATGGGCTGCGTCTACGTCGACGTCGACCGCCACTACTTCAACGACAACAACCCGCCGGCCGGCGGTGGGGGCGACTACGCCACCATCAACGTCAAGGCCGGGTACCAGAAGCTGTGCGGCAACAGCGGCCTGGACTACGTGCGCTACCGCCACTTCGACGACGACCTCGTCCGCGCCGCGCGCCAGCAGGACTTCCTGCGCCAGGCCAAGGACCAGTTGGAGCCCACCAAGATCTGGAGTCAGCGCAAGGAGCTCCTGAAGCTCTTCGCCAAGAACACCCAGACCGACATCCGCAAGGAGGACCAGGTGCTCCCGCTCCTGGGCCTCGTGGTCAACTCCGCCACGCACCCGGTCCAGCAGGTCGAGTTCCCCGTCACCGAGGGCCCGTCCTTCGTGTACCTGCAGCCCGAGAAGCTGCGGGCCACCGTGCGGCGCTTCCTCAACCCCGCGGTGTCCAAGTCCGCCGGCGCCACATCGGCGGCGAAGAAGACGGCCAAGAAGGGCAAGAAGAAGAAGCAGGCGTCGACCGCGCTGGCGCCCGGCCTGACCCTCAACGCCGCGGCCGGCCAGGAGGAGGCGATCCCGCTGGCCAACCAGGTGCGCTTCCCCGTCTACTACCCGACGGTGATCGAGAGCGGCAGCCAGTACGTCTCCAGCGATCGCCGCGCCTACAACCTGCGCGATCGCTCCGACAAGAAGTTCCAGGCGTACCGGATCGTGGTGAAGACCGGCCTGGTCGGGCAGTACTACGGCATCCAGGGCACCTCGTGGAAGCACCCGCCGATCCTCGACAACCCGACCGGTGAGACGAAGATCGACGGCCGCACCTTCAAGCTCTACGGCGACGGCAAGCGCCTGCAGCTCGTGTCGTGGAAGAACTCGCGCGGCGTGTACTGGGTCTCCAACACGCTGCTGGGCAAGCTGACGAACAAGCAGATGCTCTCCATCGCGGCCACGACCCGGAAGTTCGGATGAGCACGCCGCAGGATCCCGCGGCGCCCACCGAGGTGCCGCGCCCCGGCCGCCGCGTGCTCCTGCGCGGGCTGATCGGCGCCCTGGCGATCTCGCTGTTCATCGGCGTGGGCGTCGCCACCGCGGTGGTGCTCGAGCTGAAGAACAGCATCAGCATCTTCCAGGACAACAGCACCGGGATCGCCGGCGCCGACTCGTTCCTGGACGACGTCGACCCCAGCGGCGCGCAGACGATCCTCGTCCTCGGCTCCGACAAGCGCTACATCGACGGCAAGAACGGCGCGTCCCGCTCCGACTCGATGCTGCTCGTGCGCCTGGACCCCACCAAGGCGGCCACCACCGTCATGTCGATCCCGCGCGACCTCAAGACGGTCATCCCCGGCGGCGGCACCCAGAAGCTCAACGCCGCCTACGCCATCGGCGGGCCCAAGCTGACCACCCAGGTGCTCAAGGACCTGCTCGGCACCACCGCCCACCCGTTCAAGATCAACCACGTCGTCAACATCAACTTCGGCGGGTTCCAGAAGCTGCTCAACCGGCTCGGCTGCGTCTACTCCGACGTCGACCGCCACTACTTCAACGACAACAACCCGCCGGTCGACAGCCCGACCGACTACGCCACCATCAACGTGAAGGCCGGGTACCAGAAGCTGTGCGGCAACAGCGGCCTGGACTACGTGCGCTACCGCCACCAGGACGACGACATCACGCGCTCGGCCCGCCAGCAGGGCTTCGTGCGCGACGCCAAGGACCAGATCGGCCTGGACAAGGTGTTCAACGACCGCGACGAGCTGCTCAAGCTGTTCGCCAGGAACACCGCCTCGGACTTCAACTCCGAGGACGAGATCCTCTCCGTGCTCAAGCTCGCCACCGACCTCGTCGGCAAGCCGGTGCAGCAGGTCCAGTTCCCCGGCGTGGAGGGCCCGTCCTACGTGACGCTGGAGCCCGGCAAGCTGCGCGGCACCGTGCAGCGCTTCCTCAACGCGCAGGGCACCAAGGCGGCCAAGGGCAAGCCCCGCGCGAGCGCCAAGAAGAAGCGCGCCAAGGACAAGAAGATCGAGAAGAAGCAGGGCAGCGCGACTCCGCCCGGCCTCATCGAGGCCAAGTCCGTCAGCCAGGACGAGGCCCTGCCGCTGGCCACCGAGCTGCGCTTCCCGGTGTGGTACCCGACACGGATGTCGGTGGGCAGCACGTACGTGACCTCCGACCGGCGCGCGTACATCATCCGCGACCGCGACGACAAGAAGTACCAGGCCTACCGCCTCGTGGTGCACACGCCGCTGGTCGGCCAGTACTACGGCATTCAGGGCATGACGTGGAAGGACCCGCCGATCCTGGCCCACCCCACGGGGGAGAAGAAGATGGGCGGCCGCACCTTCAAGCTCTTCGGGGACGGCAAGCACCTGCGGCTGGTCTCGTGGGAGACGCCCCAGGGCGTCTACTGGGTGGCCAACACGCTGCTGGGCACGCTGACGAACCAGCAAATGCTCGGGATTGCCGAATCCACCCGTCGCTTCGGCTGACGGCGCAGGACGCCCGGCCTCGCCGTTGACTACCCTTCGCGGCCCCCATGAGTACTCCTGAACGCGAGCCGATCGGCGTCATCGGCACCGGATATGTCGGCCTCGTCACCGCCGCGGGATTCGCCGCTCTCGGCAGCGACGTCTACTGCATCGACATCGATGCGGCGAAGATCGACCGGCTCAAGGCGGGCGAGGTCCCGATCTACGAGCCGGGCCTGGCCGAGCTCATCGCCGAGCACCGCGAGCGCCTGCACTTCTCCACCGACATCGCCGACGCCCTCGAGCACGCGCGCCTGCTCTTCGTCGCCGTCGGCACCCCGCCCACCTACTCGGGCGATGCCGACCTCTCCGCGGTCAACGCGGTGGTCGCCTCGATGCCCCCGTCGGACCGCCACGCGCTGGTCATGAAGTCGACCGTGCCCGTCGGCACGGGCGTCGCCATCAAGCGCGAGTTCGCCGCCCAGGGCAAGGAGGGCTTCCGCTACGTGTCGTGCCCGGAGTTCCTCAAGGAGGGCTCCGCCATCGACGACTTCCTGCGTCCCGACCGCGTGGTCATCGGCGACGACGGCGACTGGGCCGGCGACGCGGTCGCCGCGCTCTACCGGCCCGTCCTGCGCCCCGACCTCGGCGGCGAGGCCACTGGCGAGCTCCTGCGCACCGACATCGCGTCGGCCGAGATGGTCAAGCTGGCCGCCAACGCCTTCCTGGCCACCAAGATCTCCTTCATCAACGAGATCGCCAACGTCTGCGAGGAGACCGGCGCCGACGTCATGGAGGTCGCCAAGGGGATGGGCCTGGACGCCCGCATCGGCCCCAAGTTCCTGCAGCCCGGCATCGGCTTCGGCGGCTCCTGCTTCCCCAAGGACGTCATGGGGCTCAAGCAGCTCGCCGGCAACTCGGGCTACCACTTCCAGCTCCTCAACGCCGTCATCGAGGTCAACGAGCTGCAGAAGCGCCGCGTGATGTCCAAGCTCCAGAAGCACCTCGGCTCGCTCGTCGGCAAGGAGATCGCCCTCTTGGGCCTCGCCTTCAAGCCCAACACCGACGACATGCGCGAGGCCTCCTCGCTCGTCCTCTCCGCCCGCCTGCAGGCCGACGGCGCCCGCGTCACCGCGTACGACCCGGTGGCCGAGGAGGAGGCGCGCAAGCTCATCTCCGGTGTGACCTTCGCCCAGGACACCCACACCGCCGTGCAGGGGGCCGACGCGGTGGTGCTCGTCACCGAGTGGGACGAGTTCCGCACCCTCGACTGGGGCGCGCTGGCCCAGGCAATGCGCGGCACCACCGTGATCGACGGGCGCAACGCCCTGGACCAGGACGCCGTCCGGGCCGCCGGCCTGCACTACGAAGCCATCGGGCGCCCGGCGCTCACCTGGTCGGCCTGACGCTCATGCGTCTACTGCCCTTCCACCCGCATCTTCCCCAGGAGCCATCGTGCAAGCCGTGATCCTCGTCGGAGGTGAGGGCACCCGCCTGCGCCCGCTCACCTCCCTGCGCCCGAAGCCCGTCGTCACCCTCGTCGACCGGCCCTTCATCGTGCACATGCTCGACTGGCTCAAGAGCCACGGCGTCGACGACGTGATCATGTCCTGCGGCTTCCTGCCCGACCAGATCGTCGAGGAGCTGGGCGACGGCTCCTCGCTGGGGATCTCGCTGCGCTTCGTCACCGAGCCGGAGCCGCGCGGCACCGCCGGCGCGCTGAAGTACGCCGAGGAGTTCCTGCACGACCGCTTCCTCATGCTCAACGGGGACGTCCTCACCGACATCGACATCGGCGCGCAGGTCGCCCAGCACGAGGCCACCGGCGCCGTCGGCACCCTGGCCCTCGTCCCGGTGGCCGACCCCAGCGCCTACGGCCTGGTGCGCCTCAACGAGGATCACTCCGTCAAGGGCTTCCTGGAGAAGCCCCGCCCGGAGGAGATCGACACCAACCTCATCTCCGCGGGCGCGTACGTGCTGGAGCGGTCGGTGCTCGACATGATCGCCCCGGACCGCAACGTGTCGATCGAGCGCGAGATCTGGCCCGAGCTGGTCGGCAAGGGCCTCTACGGCTTCGCCGCCGAGCACGCCTACTGGATGGACATCGGCACGCCCGACCGTTACCTGCGGGGGTCCTTCGACATCCTCGAGGGGCGGGTCAAGACGGCGCTGGCCGAGAAGCTGGGGGAGAGCCGCCTGTCGATCGACCCCACCGCGGTCATCGACGGCACCGTCGTCCCGCCGGCGATCATCGGCGCGCGCACCCGCATCGAGACCGACGCCTTCGTCGGCAGCATGGCCGTGATCGGCCCCGACGTGATCATCGAGGCCGGGGCGGTGGTCGAGCGCGCGATCGTGATGGCCGGCGCCCGCATCGGGCCCGAGGCGCACGTGCGCGACTGCATCCTGGCCCCGGGCGCGCACGTGGGCGCCCGCACGTCGATCGGCGGCGAGGCCGTCCTGGGGGACGACGTGCGCATCGGCGACGACAATCATCTGCACAACGGGATCCGCATCTTCCCGGGGACGGTGCTCGCCGACGGCGCCGTCCGCTTCTAGCGAGGAGAACGCCATGACCGAGACCACGTACGAGACGCTCGACCGGCCCTCCATCGAGGAGGTCGACGTCTCCGACCTGATGACCGACGTGCTCGCCATCCCCGAGCACCTGCGCGACGCGCAGTGGAAGGCCGAGTCGGCCGACCTGCGCGCCTGGGACAGCGAGGGCGGGCTCGTGGTCGCCGGCATGGGCGACTCGGCGATCGGCGGGGCCCTGGCCCGCGCCGTCCTGGGCGACCAGGCCTCGCGCCCCATCTTCTCCTCGCGCGCCTACGGGCTCCCCGCGTGGACGACGCCCGACACGACCGTGCTGTGCGCCAGCTACTCCGGTGACACGGAGGAGACGCTTGCCGCCTACGAGGCGGCCGGGGCGCTCGGCGCCAAGCGGGTCGTGGTGACCTCCGGCGGCGCGCTGGCCGAGCAGGCCCGCGCCGACGGCGTGCCCGTGCTGCCCGTGGCGGGCGGCTACCAGCACCGGGCGGCCATCGCCTACACGACGGTGGCGACCCTGCACGTGGCCGCCATGTGCGGCGCGGCGCCCCGGATGGCGTCGGAGATCGACGTCGCCGCCGAGCACCTCGAGGAGCTCGTCTCCGAGTGGGGCCCGGACGGCGCCCAGGACTCCGAGGCCAAGGCGCTGGCGCGCTCCCTGCACGGCTCGGTGCCGGTGGTGGTGGGGGCGGGCATGACGACGCCGATCGCCTACCGCTGGAAGACCCAGATCAACCAGAACACCGAGATCCCCGCCTTCTCCCACGAGCTGCCGGAGCTGGACCACAACGAGCTGGTGGGGTGGACGTCGGCCGCGGCCTACGGCCGGTTCGCCGCCGTGTTCCTCGACGACGCCGACACGCACCCGCGGGTCAAGGAGCGCCTCGCGGTCACCCGCGAGCTCATCGCCGGCCAGGCGGCGAGCACCCACATCGTCACCTCGCGCGGCCAGATGCCGATCGAGCGGCTGTTCTCGCTCGTGCTGCTCGGCGACCTCACCTCGCTGTACATGGCCGTGCTGCGCGGCGTGGACCCGTCGCCCACCACG
>CAZXNX010000091.1:0-8753 GCA_964642225.1 uncultured Solirubrobacteraceae bacterium
GGCCCAGGCTGTGCAGCGGGCCGCGCTGGCGCAGCTCGATCGCGGGCGCCCGCGGGGGCCGGGTCAGGCCGGCCGCGCGCGCCACGGCGAGCGCCAGGCGGGCCTGGTCGGCCACGGGGATCTCGGGCGGCTCCCAGTCGGTCACCACCGGCAGCGCGGCGTCCACGTCGTCGACGTCGAGCAGCCCGGTCACGTAGGCCCGGCCGATGCCGAGCTCACCGGGGCTGCGCAGGATGTGCGCCAGGGCGGTGGGCGAGCGGATCTCGAACGTCGCGGCGTCGTCGGTGGTCGCCGGGATGCTCGTGCCGTCCCAGAAGGTCACCGCGAAGGGGCGCTCGGGAAGAACACGGGTCAGCTCGCGACGGAGAGGAGCAGTCGAGGAGAGCATGTGGAGACACTATCGTGGCTCCAACCCCCGATTCCCAGCCTGGGCGCGCTGGCGTTCAGGCGGCGGCCGCGCGCTCCTGCGCCGTGGCGTTGAGCAGGTTGCGCACGTGGTTCTCGTCCAGGGACGAGGGCGCCGTCGTCTGGATGAAGTCGTGGAGCGCCGCGATGAAGCGCACGGGGTCGTCGTTGAACGGGAAGTGCCCGCCGGTGGGGAACAGCTCCAGGCGGCTGCCGGGCATCAGCTCGTGGGCGCGGACGCCGTGCTCGACGGGGATCACGCGGTCCTGTTCGCCCCACACGATCATCGACGGGATCTCCGCGGCGAGGTAGAGCCGGTCGCGGGCGTCGATCTTCTGCCCGCCGGGATCGATCACCGAGCGCGCGGTGTGCAGGAAGGCGCGACGGGCGCCGTCCTCCCCGAGGGAGAAGAAGCCCTCCGAGACGCCGCGCAGGTCGGCGCTCGGCTCGTAGCCGAGCCCCTCGACGACGCGCCCGATTGCGATCGCGGCGTCGCGCAGGACGGGGGCGCACAGCAGCGGCAGGACGTACTCGGAGCCGGGCAGGGTGGCAGCGCGCAGGGCGAGGTTGACCTCGGTGCCCAGCCCCCCGCTGTCGACGAGGACGAGCCGGTCGACCCGCTCGGGGAACTGGTAGGCGAACTGCATGGCGATCCCGCCGCCGAGGGAGTGGCCCACGATGTTGGCGCGGGGGATGTCCAGGGCCAGGAGCAGGTCGCGCACGCCGCTGGCGTAGGCGCCCAGCGAGTAGTCGCCGCGCGGCTTGGCCGAGCGGCCGTGGCCGAGCAGGTCGGGGGCGATCACCGTGTAGTGCTCGGAGAGCGCCGGCATCACCGAGCGCCACGTGCGTGAGCTGGAGGTGATGCCGTGGATGAGCACGATCGGCGGCCCCTCGCCCATCCGGCGGTACGTCACCGGGTGCCCGTGCAGCTCGATCTGCTGTGTGGGGGAGACGCGGTTGGCGGCGGTGGCGGGAGCGCTCATGAGGTGAATACCCCCGGGGTGGCCCTGGGTGACAGCACCCGTTGTCTGGCACGGAGCCGCAACATCGCCCCGGCCCGCCCGTTCCCGGTGCATGCCCCGTGCTCTCGCGCCGCTCCTCCTCGTTCTGCTGGCGACCGGCGTCCTTCGGTCGTCTCCCGCCCTGGCCGGCACGACCCCCGCCCGCGTCTGCCGGGCGCCGGACGTCGTGGGCCGCTCCGAGGCGATGGCCCGGGCCCTCCTGCGGGCCGGGCACTGCCACGCGCGGGTGCGCCACCTGGGGGACATGGGCCGCGGGCCCGTGCGGGTGGTGCAGCAGTCCGAAGCGCACCTGGAGGTGGCGCGGCGCTCCGGGTCGTGTCGCTTCTCGGCGCCCTACTGGAAGACGGCGGCCCACAATGGGTTTGCGGTCGTCGCGCACACCGGCAAGGACGTCGACGAGCTGTGGGTGTGCATCCGCGCCACGGGCGAGCGGCGCTGGCTGGGGAAGTCGGACGACGTGTACCCGGACTGGGAGGGGTTCGACGGGTTCGCACTGGCGGGGCCGTGGCTCGTCTACGCGGAAGAGTCGGTGGCCCGCTACGGCTCCGGGTCGCGGATCAAGCTGCTCGATGTGCGGGGCCGCCGGATGCGCACCATCTCGACGGGGGACGCGATCCTCCCCGAGCAGATCGTGGTGAACACCGCCGGGGACACTGCCTGGTCGGGGATCGGGGGCCCGGACTACATGGAGATGGTGCCGTCGACCGTACAGGTGCGTCCGCTGGACGAGGCGACCCGGGTCCTCGTCTCGCGGCCCGCGACCCTGGCGTACGTCGCCGTCATCAAGGACCTGACCATCGACGCCACGACGGTCCGCTGGACCGAGGACGGCGTGGCCGCAGCGGCTTTGATCGAGGCCGGCCGCTGACCGGTGCCGGGCCGGCCGCAAGCGTGACCCTTGCCACACTTGGCACCGTTGCGCGCTGTCACAAGCTTGTTACAATGTCTGGCACTGGGCAGTTCAGCATCACGCCCAGGCGGTACGGCCGGATTTGTCCCATCGGCCCGGAACTTCGAGTCCGCCGCGAGCTCGTACCCACGCCAACTCCAAGGATGAAGACCATGGCCAACCGCCTGCTCGCGGCGATCAGCCGCGCCCTGACCGACACCTCGGCCCAGCCCGAGGTCCACTTCCACCGCGGCTCGACCGCCGAGCCCTGCTTTGACGCGCGGTGCCACCGCCCGCGCCTGGACATCCGCCGCCCGGCGGCCTGATCCACACCGACATACCGCAGCACCACGGGGCCCGCACACGCGGGCCTCGATTCGTGGTGGGCGTCGTGTCGCGGTTCCTGCGATACATACGCACCATGAACACGACACCGGGCCCGTCCACCGATCGCGAACTGGCCGGGCACGCCGGCGCGCTGCACGTGCAGTCGTGGAGCCATGACGATCCGTCGCACGTGGTCGTCATCGCCCACGGGTACGGGGAACACATCGGCCGGTACGGGCACGTCGCCGCCGCCCTGGCCGCCGGCGGCGCGACGGTCGTCGGGCTCGACCACGTCGGTCACGGCCGCTCCGCGGGCGAGCGGGCGCTGATCCCGAGCTTCGAGGGCGTCATCGCCGACCTCCACCTCGTGGTGCGCGACGCCGCGGACGGCCATCCCGGCCTGCCCGTCGTGCTGCTGGGCCACTCGATGGGCGGCCTGATCGCCACCCGGTACGCGCAGACCCACGGGGACGAGCTCGCCGGGCTGGTCATCTCGGCCCCGCTGCTCGGCAACCCCGCCGTCGGGATGCTGCTCGGGCTGGACGACCTGCCCGAGATCCCGATCGACCCCACCGTGCTCTCGCGCGACGAGGCGGTGCAGGCGGCGTACATGAGCGACCCGCTCGTCTACCACGGGCCCTTCCTGCGCCCGACGCTCGCGGCGATGGCGATCGCGTTGCTCGACGCCGCCCTGGACACGCCGCAGGTGGGCGGGCCGGTGTTGTGGCAGCACGGCGAGGCCGACCAGCTCGTCGACCGCACCCAGAGCGGCCGGGCCGTCGCGCTGTTCACGAACGCCGACGTGACGACACGCTCCTACCCGGGTGCCCGCCACGAGATCTTCAACGAGACCGACCGCGACGCGGTGCTCGCCGACACCGTCGGGTTCATCGGCTCGGTGGTGGCCCAGCGGGGGTGAACGGTGGTCCGCGGCGAACCGCGCCAGTAGTGTTGTTGGCGTGTTGCCGCTATCCGCCCCTGACGCTGACGGGCCCGCACGGGTCGGCAGCCTGGCGCGGGTGCTGTCGGCGTCCAGCCGGGCGATCATCTACGCCGAGGATCGCGAGGGGCTGGCGGAGGACGTCTGCCGGATCGCCGTCGAGACCGGCGGCTTCCGGATGGCGTGGGTCGGGCTCATCGACCCCGGCCGGGGTGAGCTGCAGGTGGCGGGCCACTTCGGCGTGAGCCCGGAGTACGTGGAGCAGATCCACATCGCCCTGAGCAGCGAGGACCCCACCGGTCGCGGCCCGACGGGCATCGCGATGGCCGAGCGCCGCCCCGTCATCAGTCAGGACGTCGAGCACGACCCGGCGATGGCGCCGTGGCGGGACGCCGCGCGCCTCGCCGGCTTCCGCTCCAGCGCCGCCGTCCCGCTGATCGTCGACGAGTCGGTGATCGGCGCCCTCAGCGTCTACGCGCCCACGGAAGGCTGGTTCGATGCTCCCGCGGTCGAGCTGCTCAAGCAGCTGGCCGATGACCTGGCCCTCGGGCTGGGGCCGCGGGCGATCGAGCGGGCGGTGGCCGCGGAGGCGCGCAGCGCGTTGTTCGGGGCGCTCACCGAAGCGGTCGTGGTCCTGGATCACGACCTGCGGATCATCGACTTCAACCCGGCCTTCGCCCAGCTCGTCGGCGGTGACCGGGAGACGCTGCTGGGAGCGACGCCGCCCTGGCCCGGCTGGGCGCCCGGCAACGACGCCGCCCTGGCGGCGATTGGCAGTGCGCTCGAGACCGGCGGCTCGCGCCAGCGCTTCGCCTTCCCGCGCGTCGGCGGGGAGCCGTTCCTGGCGGACATGACCGCGGTCCGGTTGGAGCAGGACGGGCGCCGCACGCGGCTGCTGGTGACGCTGCACGACGTGACCGAGCTCGAGGAGTCCAAGGCGGCCGCCGAGGCCGGACGAGTGACCGCCGAGGTGGCGGCCGACTACCTGCGCGCGCTGAACGGGGCGATGGTCGAGGGCCTGTGTGCCGTGGATCCCGACGGCATCGTCACCTACGTCAATCCGGCGGCCGCCGACATGCTCGGCTGGCCCGTGGAGGAGCTCGTGGGGCGCAACGCCCACGACACGTTCCACCCACGCCGGCCCGACGGCGCGCCGCTGCCCGCCGCGGCATGTCCATCGCCGATGTGCGCCGCCGATGGCGGCAACGTCAAGAGCGTCCGTGACGCATTCGTCTGCCACGACGGATCGGTGCTGAACATCGTCGCCAGCTTCGCCTCCTTCGCCACCCCGGGTGGCGCCGAGGGGCGGATGGTGGTGTTCAACGACGCCGAGGACGTCTTGGCCGAGGAGCTGCGCATCGAGCGTGAGCTGGAGGAGCTGTCGTGGGTGGGCCGCGTCCGCGACGCGCTCGACGAGGACCGTCTCGTGCTCTACGCCCAGCCCATCGGCGACGCCGCCACGGGCGCGATCGTCCAGCACGAGCTGCTCTTGCGGCTGCGCTCCCCGGACGGGGCCATCGTGGAGGCCCACACGTTCCTCCCCGCGGCCGAGCACTACGGCCTCATGACCCAGATCGACCAGTGGGTCGTGCGCCAGGCGGTGGCGTACGCCGCCCGGGGCATCGCGGTGTCCCTGAACCTGTCGGGCGCGTCCTTCGCCGACGGTGCGGTGCTCGGCGCGTTCGAATCGGCGCTGCGATCGCCCGGGGTCGACCCGGCGCTGATCGTGGTCGAGGTCACCGAGACCGCGATCATCGACGCGCAGTCCGCCGCTCGCAGCGCGCTCGGCCGCTTCCGCGCGGCAGGCTGCCGGATCGCCATCGACGACTTCGGCACCGGCTACGGCGGGCTCACCTACGCCAAGCAGTTCCCGGTCGACATCCTCAAGATCGACGCCGAGTTCGTGCGGGACGCCGTCACCAGCGAGGAGAGCCGCAGCGTGGTGCGCGCCGTCGTCTCCCTCGCCCGGGGCCTCGAGCTCACGACGGTCGCCGAGGGGGTGGAGGACGCCGCCACGCTGGCGCTGATGCGGGAGGTCGGGGTGGACCACATCCAGGGATACCACCTGGGCCGGCCCGTGCCGGCCGAGGAGGAGCTGAAGGTCTAGCCCTTCACGACGATCGTGCCCTTCATGTAGGGGTGGAAGGCGCAGTAGTAGGCGTAGGTCCCGGCCTTGGCCAGGGTGACCGACGCGCTCTTGCCCTGGGTGATGGAGTCGGTGTCGAACCCGCCCTTGACGGTGGCGGTGTGCGGGGCCGAGTCCTCGTTGGCCCAGGTGACCTTCGCGCCCGGGGCGACGGTGGTCGTCGCGGGCCCGTACATGAAGTCCTTGATCCGCACCGTGGCCGTGGAGGCCGGTGCGGTGGCGGTGGTTCCGGCCGCCGCCATCGAGGTGTCGGCGGAGGTCGAGGACGAGCCCGAGTCTCCGCAGCTGGAGAGGGCGACCGCGGCTGCGGCGGCCAGTGCGATTCCTGCCGTGCGAGTGAACATGGCCGTTCCTACGCGCCAGGCCGGTGATCGGACGCATGGGGTGCGAGCGCGCCATCCGCTGATCCGCCGGGCGCGTTGCCACGCAGGGGGCAGGTGACAGGACGCACGACGGCACACCCGTCGCACCCCCGGATGGAGGTCCGAATGCCCACGCAGGTTCCCCACGATCACGAGACGCCCGGAGCACTGGAGCGCATCGCCGATGATCCGCACAACCGCAAGAAGTTCCTCAGCATGGCCGGTGTCGGCGCGGCCGGCGCCCTGAGCGTGTTCCTCGCCGCCTGCGGCGACGACGCCAAGAAGACGACCAGCGCCGCCGCGCCCGCCGCGACGACGAAGACCACGGCCACCAAGGCCGCGGACGTCAAGAGCGACCTGGAGATCGTCCAGTACGCGCTGACCCTGGAGTACCTGGAGGCGCAGTTCTACAAGGACGTCGTCGCCAGCGGGCTCTTCAAGGGCGCCGAGCAGGACGCCATCAAGACGTTCGGCGACCAGGAGCAGCAGCACGTCGACGCGCTGACCGCGACGGTCAAGCAGCTCGGCGGCACTCCCGTCGAGGCGCCGATGGCCAAGTTCCCGCTGAAGGACGCCAAGTCCGTCCTGAAGCTCGCGGCCACCGTCGAGAACCTCGGCGCCGCGGCCTACCTCGGCCAGGCGCCGCGCATCAAGAGCGCGGAGATCCTCGCCGCGGCCCTGTCGATCCACAGCGTGGAGGGGCGGCATGCGTCGGCCCTCAACACGCTGATCGGCGAGAGCCCGACGCCGGACGGCCCGTTCGCCAAGCCCGCCGACATGGCCACCGTGCTCGCCGCGGTCAAGCCCTTCATCGTCTCCTGAGCTGAGAGGACCACTCATGATCAACACGTACGAACCCACCCCGGAGCTCGACGGCGTCGAGGTCCACGGCATCACGCGAGGGTCGTTCATCCTCCGTGGCGCCCTGGCCGCCGGCGCGGTGTACGGCCTCGGGGCCGTCGCCCCGTTCGTCGGCTCCGCCCTGGCCGCCGAGGACACCACCGACCTGGACATCCTCAACTTCGCGCTGACGCTGGAGTACCTGGAGTCCGACTTCTACAAGAAGGCCCGGGCCCTGAACCTCTCCGGCGAGGCGAAGGCCTACGCGAAGTCGTTCGGCAACGCCGAGGACGAGCACGTCCGGGCGCTGCTGGCCACGATCAAGAGCATCGGCGGCAAGCCGGTGGCCAAGCCGACGTTCACGTTCCCGATGACCGACCAGAAGAGCTTCCTCAAGCTCGCCCAGACGCTGGAGGACACGGGCGTCGGGGCCTACAACGGCGCCGGCCCGGCCATCAAGAACAAGGACATCCTGGCCGCCGCCGGCTCGATCGTGCAGGTCGAGGCGCGGCACGCCGCGGCGATCCGCATCCTCAACGGCATGGCGCCCGCGCCGGAGGCGTTCGACAAGCCGCTGGACGTGCCCACGGTGACCAAGGCGATCACCCCGCTGATCAAGATGTAGCTCAGCGGTGCAGGGTGAGGCGCAGGCGCGCGCCGCCCTGGGGGGCGTCCTCGATGTCCAGGGCGCCCCCGTGCAGCTCGGCCTGCTGGGCCACGAGGGCCAGGCCCAGGCCGCTGCCCGTCCCGGTCGCGCCGCGGCCGCGCACGAAGCGCTCGCGCACACGCTCCCGCTCGCCGGGCGGGATGCCGGGGCCGTCGTCGTCGACCGTGAGGCTGACGGTGTCGCCCGCGGCGCCGACGGTCACCTGCACCGTCCCGCCGGCCCGGCCGTGGCGCGCGGCGTTCTCCAGCAGGTTGTCGAGCGCCAGCCGCAGCCCGTCCGGCCAGCCGGAGACGAGCGTGGCGCCCTCCGGAGCGGCGAGCGTGAACGTCACGCCGGGGTGGCGCCGGCCCACCGCCTGCACGGCGATGTCGGCCAGCTCGGCGAGGTCCACCGGCTCGCGCGGGATCGCCTCGGCGGCGTCGGCGCGGGCCAGCGCCTGCAGGGCGCCCAGCAGGGCGGCCATGCGCCGCTGCTCCCCCTGCAGCTCGGCGAGCATCGCGTCGCGCTCGGGGATGTCGGGGTGGGCGCGCAGGGTGTCGACGTTGGCCCCCAGCGCGGCCAGCGGGGTGCGCAGCTCGTGCCCGACGTCGGCGGCGAAGCGGCGGCTGGCGTCCAGCGCCTGCTCGCGCTCGCGCCCGGTCGCGGCCAGGCGGTCGAGCATCGCGTTGAGCGTCCCGGCCAGGTCGTCGACCTCGGTCGGGCCGCCGCGCGGCAGGTGCTCCCCATCGGCCCCCGGCTCGTTCAGGTCGGCGGCCCGGTCGCGCAGGCGCTCCAGCGAGCGCAGGGCCAGGCGGGCCAGCAGCAGCGCGGCCAGCCCCGCCACCAGCAGGCCGATCACGCCGGCGACGATCACCCGGGTGCGCAGGTCCGAGATCCGCTCCTCCATCGCCGCGGTGTCGGCGGCGACGACGACGTGGCCGCGGATCCGCCGACCGGCGTCGGTGTCGACCAGGGCGTTGCGGCGCACGACCCGGTAGGTGCGCCCGGCGACCTCCTCGGTGACGACCCGGCCGGCCCGGGCGGGGAGGGGCACGTCCACGACCGGGCCGTTGCTGGTGAGCACCCGGCCCGTGCGGGTGACGACGCGCACCGTCTCGCCGTTGCGGCCGCTGACGTCGCGCACCCGGCGGGCCAGCGGCGTGCGCTGGCCGGGCG
>CAZXNX010000092.1:0-8747 GCA_964642225.1 uncultured Solirubrobacteraceae bacterium
GCCCCTGCTTGTCGGCGGGCAGCGAGGACAGGTTGGCGACGACCTCCTCGATGGGCTTGTCGGCCCACTCGGTGCCCTCGAGGGCGGCGTTGACCTTGTCGACGTACGCCTGGTGGTGCTTGTCGTGATGCAGGTGCATCGTCGCGTCGTCGATGGTCGGCTCGAGCGCGTCGTATGCGTAGGGAAGCGGCGGGACCTCGTAGGCCATGCGGGTGTCTCCTTGAGGGGATTCGGTTCTGTGACTGACAATACCCGGCCGCACGGGTCGGCTATCGCCCCGGGGTCAGGAGAAGAGCTGCCGGCCGACGTACCCGCCGCGGCCGAATCCGGCGGGGACGGCGAAGAGGGCGCTGGACGTGTGCAGGATGTACTCGTTCAGCGCATCGCCCGAGCCCAGGCGGTTCTGCAGCGTGACGAACTGCTGCGGGTCGCGCTGGAAGGAGATGAAGAACAGGCCGGCGTCGAGCTGGCCGCTGGAGGCGTCGATGCCGTCGGTGTAGTTGTAGCCGCGGCGCAGGATCTCGATCCGGTCGTTGACCTCGGGGGCCGCGAGCCGCACGTGGGCGTTCTCGGGGATGGCGGGCTGCCCGTCCGGTCCCGTGGCACCGAGGCGCAGCGGGGTGTGCTCCCGCCCGCCCGACAGCGGCGCACCGCTGACCTTGTGGCGGCCGATCGTCACCTGCTGGTCGTCCAGGTTGGCCCGGTCCCAGCTCTCGATCCGCATGCGGATGCGCCGCGTGACGAGGTAGCTGCCGCCGCGCATCCACGCCTGCGGCTCGTCGTCGCCGACCCACACGAACTTCGCCATCTTGGCGTCGTCGCCCGTATCGATGTTGTTGGTGCCGTCCTTGAACCCCATGAGGTTGCGCGGGGTCTCCTGGCCGGGGTTGCTGGAGGCGGCCCGGCCGAACCCGAGCTGGGTCCAGCGCAGCAGCACGACCCCCCGGCCGATGCGGGCCAGGTTGCGCACGGCGTGGAAGGCCACCTGCGGGTCGTTCGCGCACGCCTGCACGCACAGGTCGCCGTCGGAGAGGGCGGGCACGAGCTCCTCGCCGGGCAGCGGGCCCAGCGGGCGCAACGCGGCGGGCCGGCGGCCCTTGAGGCCCAGGCCGTCGCGGTCGAAGAGCGAGGGGCCGAACCCGACGGTCACCGTGAGCCCGGCGGCGGGGAGGCCCATCGCCTCGCCGGTGTCGGCCGGCGGCGCCAGGGGATGGCCGGCCACGGGGCCGACCGGCGCGCCGGCGGTCATCCGCACGATCGCGGCGCTCCACTGGCGCAGCACGTCGGCCAGGACCTCGCGGCTCTCGGTGGTCACGTCGAAGGCGGCGAACACGAGCCGGTCCTGCGGCGTGTCGGCGATCCCGGCCTGGTGGACGCCCCACGCGGGTACGACGGCCGGGCCGGGGGACTCGGGCGACTGTGTCTGCGGCTCGTTGCCGACCGCGTACCCGACGCCCCCGCCGACGGCCAGGCCCGCGGCCGCGCCGCCACCGGCGGCCAGCAGCCGGCGGCGTGTCAGTCCGTCCCCCGCCATGTCAGGAGGCGCCGGTCGCGCTGACCTTGGCGGCCACGGTCGAGAGCGGCTCGGCGAGGGCGTCGATGGCCTGGGCCAGCGCCTTCTGGTCCGCCTTGGACAGCTCGCCGTACGCGGCCCAGCCGGACGGCTCGTCCGGGCGCTCGTAGGGCGCCAGCGCCGCGTTGACCGCGGCGAAGCGGGCCGTGATGGTCTGCACGAGGGCGGCGCCGCCGTTCGCCTTCAGCACCGGGGCCAGGAGCGAGAACGCCTTCTCGGAGCCCTCGACGTTGGCCTTGAAGTCGGACAGGTCGGTGTGGCTGTAGCGATCCTCCTCGCCGGTGATCTTGGAGGCCGCCACCTCGTTGAGGAGCCCGACCGCGCCGTTGGCGATCTGCGGCGCGTCGTAGGTGAGCTCGGCCGCCTTGGCGTCGAGCTCGTCGATGTTCTTCAGCAGGCCGTCGCCCAGCGCCGCGGTGCCCTTGGTGGTGTTCTCCTTCCACAGGATCTGCTCGATCCGGTGGAAGCCGGTCCAGTCGTCGCCCTTGGCCACGTCGTTGACGCGGGCATCGATGCGCGGGTCCAGGTCGCCGAACGCCTCGGCGACCGGCTCGACGCGCTCGTAGAAGCTGCGGGTGCGGGCGAACAGGTCCTTGGCCTGCTGCGTGTCCCCGGCCTTCAGGGCGGCGACGAAGGCCTTGGCGCTCGTCTGCAGCTCGTCCACCTGGGCGGCCACGTACTGCTGGTACCCGGCCACCGCCGCGGTCACGAGCGCGCTCGCGTCCGCCGTGGTCGCGGTGCCGGACGACCCGGTGACGGTGAGCGTGCCGGTGGGCTTGTGGTCGCCGATCGAGCAGCTGATGTCGTAGGCGCCCGGTTTGAGGTCCAGCGTGAAGGAGGAGGTGGCGCCGGGCGTCACGTTCTCGCGCTCGGCGAGGATGATGCCCTTCTTGGTCAGGACCTCGAACTCGGTGACCGACGCCGAGTCGCCGGTGCCCTCGAACGTGACGGTGCCGGCGGGGACGGTGACGTCCTTCGGGGTGCAGCCGCCGTCGGTGAGCGTGAGCTTGACCGTCTTGGAGCCCTTGGCGCTGCCGCCGGACGACGACGTGGCGGTGTCGCCCGACCCGCAGGCGGCGAGCACGAGGACCGCCAGGACGGCCGGGATCCCGGCGGCGAGGGGGCGCAGCGTCCGCGCGCTCACGCGGCCACCGCGGTCGTGGAGCGGTCCTGGGCCTCGGTGCGCTCCGGGACGGGGCGCGCGCGGACCGGCCACAGCACGAAGGCGATCATGGGAACGGCGTAGAGGAGCCAGGCGAGGACCTCGCTCTCGGTCGGGAAGGGCTGCAGGCCGAGCATCCCGGTGAGCAGCGAGCTGGTCCAGGTGCCGGGGACGACGAGCCAGCTCAGGTCCATGACCTGGCCCTGCAGGATGTTCCACCAGGTCGCCTCGTGCGCGGTGTGCACCGCGCTGGCCAGGAGGCCGGCGGCGACGATGACGAGGGCGATGGAGGTGAGCTTGAAGAAGCGGCCGAGGTTGAGCCGCACGCCGCCCTTGTAGATCGCGTAGCCGATCCCGATGGCCACGACGATGCCCACGACGGCGCCGAGGCCGGCGGCGAGGGCGTCCCCGGAGTTCTGGAAGGCGGCGAGGAGGAAGACGGCCGTCTCGAAGCCCTCGCGCAGGACCGCGAAGAAGGCCATCGCGATGAGGCCCCAGGCCGAGCCGAGGGCGAGCGCCTCGCCGGCGCTGGCGCGCAGGTCGCCGGCCAGGTCGGCCGAGTGCCGGCGCATCCACACGATCATGTAGGTGACCATCCCGACCGCGATGAGCGCCACGACGGTCTCCAGCCCCTCCTGCTGGCGCTGGGGCAGCTGCTCGTTGACGAGCTCCAGCGCGATGGCCACCGCGACGCAAAGCGAGACGGCCAGCCCGACGCCGAGCCACATGTAGCGCAGCGCGTCCCCGCGCCCCTGCTGGCGCAGGAAGGCCGCGACGATGCCGACGATGAGAGCGGCTTCGACGCCTTCGCGAAGGCCGATGACGAACGTGGGGAGCACGGAGAACCTCGGACGGAGTTAGGACTACCTGGTTAGGACTCCCTAACAGGCGGCGCAAAGTGTAGCGATCGGGTCGGGATTGGGAAGTCCCATCGCCGGATCACCGCTCTCGCGCCCGGCAAGTAGGGTTGCTCGGCCATGCGGATGTCCCATCTCCTCCTGCCCACCGAGCGCCAGCCCCCGGCTGACGCCGAGGCGCTCTCCCACAAGCTGCTCGTGCGCGCCGGCCTCATCCGCCAACTCGGCGCGGGGCTGTGGTCGTGGCTGCCCGCGGGGTGGCGGTCGCACGAGAAGGCCGTTCAGATCATCCGCGAGGAGATGGACCGGATCGGCGGCCAGGAGCTGCTGCTGCCCGTCCTGCTGCCCGCGGAGATGTGGAAGAAGACGGGGCGCTACGACATCGACGAGATGTTCAAGCTGCAGGACCGCAAGGGCGCCGACATGGTCCTGGCCATCACGCACGAGGAGGCCGTGACCACGCATGTCGCCCAGCTCGTGCGCTCCTACCGCGACCTGCCGCTGACCCTGTACCAGTTCCAGACGAAGGAACGGGACGAGCCGCGGCCGCGCGCCGGCGTCCTGCGCACCCGCGAGTTCATCATGAAGGACGCCTACACCTTCGATCGCGACATCGAGGGCCTCAACGCCAACTACGAGCTGCACCGGGGCGCCTACGCGCGCATCTTCGACCGGGCCGGCCTGCGCTGGTACGAGGTCGAGTCCGACGTCGGCATGATGGGCGGCGTCGGCGCCCACGAGTACATGGCGCCCTGCCCGGCCGGCGAGGACGACGTGGTCCTCGCGCCCGGGTACGCGGCCAACATCGAGATCGCCTCGGCCGATCCGCGGCCCGTCGCGCTGCCCGCGCCGCTGCCCACCCCGGAGCCGGTGTCCACGCCCGGCGCGTCCACCATCAAGGACGTCGCCGCCCTGCTGGAGGTGCCCGAGGGCTCGCTCCTGAAGGCCTTCCCGGTCATCCTCGACGACGGCAACCCGCAGCTCATCGTGCTGCGCGGCGACCATCGCGTCAATGAGACGAAGCTGCGCAACGTGCTCGGCCAGGGCTTCCGCCCGGCCGGCCCCGACGAGATCGCCCGGGCGATCGGGCCTCCCGGGTTCCTGGGCCCCGTCGGGCTGGGCGCCTCGCCCGTGCTGCTCGACGCCGCCGTGGACGTCGACGCCGGCTGGATCACGGGCGCCAACCGCCCCGACACGCACCTGCGCGGCGTGCAGGCGGGCCGCGACTTCCCGTTCCGCGCCGAGGACATCCGGATGGTCGAGCCGGGCGACACGGTCGACGGCAACACGGTCACCATCGAGCCGGCCATCGAGATCGGCAACATCTTCAAGCTCGGCCTGCGCTACTCGCAGCCGCTCGGCGCGTCCTATCTGGACGAGAGCGGGCAGGAGCGCGACATCTGGATGGGCTCCTACGGCATCGGGCCCGCCCGGATCGTGGCGGCGGCCGTCGAGCAGTACGCCGACGACGCCGGGATCTCGTGGCCGCGGTCGCTGGCGCCCTACGACCTGGAGCTCGTCTCCCTGGGCAAGGTCGACACGCCCGAGCGGCTCGTGGCCGAGCAGGTCTACGAGGACCTGCGCGAGGCCGGGTTCGACGTGCTCTTCGACGACCGCGACATGGGCCCGGGCGCGAAGTTCAAGGACGCCGAGCTGCTGGGCCTGCCGCTGCGCCTGACCATCGGCAAGCGGTCGCTGGACTCCGGGCAGGCCGAGGCCCAGGTGCGCCGCGGCCTGGCCGACATCGAGGGCGGACTGCCGCTCGACGGGCTCGTCGACGCCGTGCGCGAGCAGTGGACCGACCTCCCCTGAACGACCCTCCGGCCGCGCCGGAGGGCACGCCCGCGCGGCGCCCGCTGACGTTCCGGCGCCTCTTCGGGCTGGACCGCAGCGGCCCGCCGCCGCCCCAGACGCTCGCGGGGGCGCCGCTCAACCCGTGGACGATCCCCAACGCCATCGGGTTCCTGCGCCTGGGCCTGATCCCCGTCTTCCTCGTCGTCGCCTTCAGCTCCGACGACGGCTCGGGAGTGGCGCCCGCGCTGCTCTTCGCCCTCATCGCCTGGGGGGACTACGCCGACGGCATCGCCGCGCGCGTCACCGGCCAGTACAGCCGCCTGGGGACGCTGCTGGACCCCATCACCGACCGTCTGCTGGTGGCCAGCGGCCTGATCGTGTGCTGGTGGGGCGACCTGCTGCCGCGCTGGGCCCTGGCCGTGCTCGTCGCCCGCGAGGTGCTGATGCTCATCGTCGGGCCGATCTATGTGCGCAAGGGGCTGGAGCTGCGCATCAACTGGCCCGGGCGCATCGGCGTGTGGCCGGTGATGGCCTCGATCTTCGTCGGGCTGTGCGGCCTCTTCACGTTCGGCGCGGTGCTGCTCTACATCGGCCTGTTCTTCACGCTGTGGGCGACGGTCGAGTACGGCCGCGACGCCGTGCGGCAGCTGCGCGCTCGCCGCGCCTGACGCAAGGTTTCGCCCGGACCCTCAAGTTCACGTTGAACGTCAGCCGTGCGCTGGTATGTTGACTCCATGGCCGTCCATTGCCCCGAGTGCGGGTTCCTCAACACCGACGGAGCGAACTACTGCCAGCGGTGCGGCGCGTTTCTCGGCGATCTCGACACCGGCGGCGGCGAGGCGACGACCGCGACCTCCCGGGTCGACGAGGACGGCGAGCTCGTCCCGGTCGAGATCGAGGACGTCATCGCCCAGGAGGGCGCGGCGCTCGTGATCCGGGTCGGCGGCGGCCGCGTGGGGGAGAGCTTCGCCCTCGTCAAGGACAAGATGACCATCGGGCGCCGCCCCGACAGCGACATCTTCCTGGACGACGTGACCGTCTCCCGCGACCACGCGCTGATCGTCCAGCGCGGCGAGGAGTGGTTCCTCGACGACCTGGGCTCCCTCAACGGCACCTACGTGAATCGCGAGCTGGCCGAGTCCCGGCGCCTGGAAGACGGCGACGAGGTCCAGATCGGCAAGTTCAAGCTCAGCTTCCTGGAGCGGTGACCATGGCCGCCGTGGACGTGCCCACCCCCGCGGACGTTCCCGCGCCGCCGGAGCGCCCGGCCAAGTCGATGACCATCGGGGCCGTCTGCAAGGCGATGGCGCAGGAGTTCCCCGACATCTCGATCTCCAAGATCCGGTATCTGGAGGACCAGAAGCTGCTGGAGCCGCGCCGCACACCCGGCGGCTACCGCCTCTACGCCGCCAGCGACGTGGCCCGCCTGCGCACGATCCTGCGTATGCAGCGGGACGAATTCCTGCCCCTGCGCGTCATCCGCCAGGAGCTGGCCTCCGGCCGGGCGACCGAGGGCGCCGAGGAGCCGGCGCCGTCGCTGAAGGCCGCCCCCGAGCGCGGCGCGCGCCGGCGCACCGCGGTGAGCGTCAAGGGCTCCGGGGCGCTGTTCACGATCGAGGAGGTCTCCGAGGAGACCCGCGCCGACCCGTCGCTCGTGCTCGAGCTGGAGGAGTACGGCGTGATCAAGGGCGAGGTCCGCGGCGGCGTGAAGTACTACGACGAGACCGAGCGCGAGATCGTACGCGCCGTCACCGAGCTGGCCCGCTACGGCGTCGGGGGCCGCAACCTGCGCGCCTTCCGCACCTCGGCCGACCGCGAGGCGGCGCTGCTGCAGCAGATCCTCGCCCCGTCGCTGCGCTCGCGCAACGTCGAGCGCCGCAAGGAGGCGCTCGAGGCGCTGGAGAACCTGGCGGCGGTGACCACGCATCTCAAGCACCTGCTGCTCGTGCGCGATCTGCGCAAGATCGCCAACTAGCGATGACGTACGACCTGGCCCGCCACATCCGCTCGATCCCCGACTTCCCCAAGGAGGGCATCAACTTCTTCGACATCACGCCGCTGATGGCCTCGCACGAGGGGCTGGACGCCGCGGTGCTCGCGCTGGCCGACTACGCGCGGGACCTCGACGTGGACGTCGTGATCGCCGCCGAGGCGCGCGGCTTCCTGCTCGGCACCGCCCTGGCGCGGGAGATCGGGGCGGGCTTCGTGCTCGCCCGCAAGCCGGGGAAGCTTCCCTACGACACGATCAGCGCCGAGTACGCGCTGGAGTACGGCACGGACACCCTGGAGCTGCACAGCGACGCCGTCGCCCACGGCGCGCGCGTGCTGGTGCACGACGACCTCCTGGCCACCGGCGGGACGGCCAAGGCCCTGTGCCGGCTCGTGGAGCAGCTCGGCGGCACGGTGGTGGGCTGCGGCTTCCTCATCGAGCTGGCCTTCCTGCACGGGCGCGCGGAGCTGGAGCCCTACGACGTGCACGCCCTGCTGCGCTACGACAGCGAGTAGGCGCCCGACCGTGCCGACCACCCGACGCACGCGCTCGGTGGCCGCCGAACCCGCGGCGGTGTGGCGGACGGTCTCCGACCCCAGCCACCAGCCGCGCTGGTGGCCGCTGGTGACGCGGATGGAGGGCGTGGAGCCCGACGCCTTCACGCAGCTTCTGAGCACGAGCAAGGGCCGCAACATCCGCGCCGACTTCCGCGTGGTCGAGTTCGTCGAGCCCAGCGTCTACCGCTACGAGCAGGAGCTCGCGGGCAGCCCGTTCGAGCGGATCCTGCGCCACAACGAGATGACCGTGGAGCTGGAGCCGCGGGGCGACGGGACCACCATCGCGCTCACCCGCCGCACGCAGCTGCGGGGCATGTCCGCCCTCGGCGGCTTCATGTGGCGCCGGGCCGCCGCCCGCCAGCTCGACGAGGCGCTCGACGCCCTGGAGGCGATCCACGGATGAGCGTCCCCGGCCGCGAGATGCGCTGGTGGGGTTGGGGCGACCCGCACCACCACGGCGGCCTGCCCGTCCCGGCGCTGCCGCTCCTGCAGGCCGAGGTGGGCCTGGCCACGCCCCCGCCGCGGCCGGCCCTGGAGGACGTGCGGCTGCCCGACGTGGCGCTCCCGGCCTCCGTCCGCGACCGGCTCGTGGCCGCCGTCGGCGACGGCGGCGTGCGCGACGACGGCCGCAGCCGGGTGCTGCACGCGGGCGGCAAGTCCTACCCCAACCTCATGCGGCTGCGTACCGGCGACGGGTCCACGGCGCCCGACGCCGTCGTGCTGCCCGGCAGCGCCGACGAGGTCCGGGCGGTGCTCGCGCTGTGCGCGCAGACCGGCGTGGCCGTCGTGCCCTTCGGCGGCGGCACCAGCGTGG